>PBOM01000040.1 GCA_002724355.1 Actinomycetota bacterium
GAATCGAATTTCAAACAGCGTCCTATTCAAGCTTGGAAGCTGAAATGTTCGCTGGTACGACCTTCACAGCAGGTCTGACCGCTATCAACGGCGTCCGTGTCGCAACAGGTCGAGACTTCGACGCCCAAGGCCAACTCAGCCAGGCCGACAGAACGATAGTAAACACTGATCAAGGTAAAGAACTGGCGTCGGCACTCACCGGGGCCGAGTTCACCGTTCAATCCGTTGAGTCAAAACCGTACCGACGGCGACCAGCAGCGCCCTTCATGACCTCAACTCTTCAGCAAGAAGCCAGCGGGCGGTTAGGGTTCTCCGCCTCACGAACCATGGGTGCCGCACAAAAGCTTTACGAAGAGGGCCACATCACCTATATGCGTACGGACAGCACGACCCTGTCAGCAGATGCCCTGAGCGCTGCCAGGACGTTGATCAGAGAGCGATTTGGGCAGGACTCTTTGCCCGCAGATGCTCGGGTGTATAACAAAAAGGTCAAAAACGCCCAAGAGGCCCACGAAGCTATCCGCCCTGCAGGAGACACTTGGAGCGACCCATCCGACCTTGGCTTCAAAGGAGACAACGCTGATAGCGATCCAGCGCGTTTGTATCAGCTGATCTGGAGCCGCACCATCGCTAGCCAGATGACTGATGCCGAGGGTCAGACGGTCACCATTCGTTTAGCGGCTTCCCCATTCGGACCGGAAAACTATGAATTCGGCACGAGCGGCACTGTGATCACTTCGCCTGGTTTTATGGCCGTGTACGGGCGACAGTCAGATGAATCAGACGACGAAGAACGAGAACTCCCCAATCTCTCCGAGGGTGACGCCGTGGTTGCTACGTCCCTCGAAAGCAAAGATCATCAAACGAAACCACCGGCGCGGTATACCGAAGCAACCCTAGTTCGGCAACTAGAAGAGCTAGGAGTGGGACGGCCGAGCACCTATGCGAGCATTCTCGGCACCATCCAAAGCCGGGGCTATGTCTGGAAGAAAGGCCAAGCGTTGGTCCCCGCGCTCACCGCATTTGCCACGGTCGGTCTCATGGAAAACCACTTCCCACACCTAGTGGACTACGCACTGACAGCCAGCATGGAAGACGACCTCGATCAAATATCGGTCGGCGAAATCGAACCGAACCCATGGCTAGACGATTTCTATTTTGGGAGCGTTGACGCTAAAGGAAAGCCGCTACCAGGTTTACGCGATCTCGTATCCGATGAACGGCTTGCCGATATCGATCCAGTCGAAATAAACACGATTCCGATTGGTGTCGATAACGACGGTCAGGTCGTCGTGGCCAAAGTCGGCAGGAACTTTCCATATGTGCAACGAGGCGAAGAATATCGATCACTACCTGCCGGTATCACCCCTGATGAGATCACTCTCGACTTAGCCATCCAACTGCTAGACACACCCGAAGAACGGGTCTTGGGTGTCGACCCGGCTACTGGCATAGAAGTCATTGCCCGGCCAGGAACCTTCGGTCCGTACGTGTCTCTAGGGCGACCTCCCAGAATGCCAGCCGCCTCAACACCCGGTGGTCAACTCCTTAGTCTTCCTCTCCACAAGAAAGAACTAAAAGTAGCGCTTGCCTATATGCGATGTATGACCGACAACCCCGANAATGACTCGGTGCGGCAAGCGATAAAGAATCCCAAACGCGGAATTGGTGATGCNGCCCTCAAGCGACTTGTTGAGTTCGGCGACACTCACAAGATCAGCCTCATAGAGGCNTTCGAACGGGCGAAGGAAGCAGGGTCGTCGCCCGCCGCGCAAAAGGCCATTCGATCATTTCTTAAACTGAGAAAATCGATCGTNGAACTGCGCGAAACAGACACTCCTACAGCGTTGCAATCATGTCTAGAGCAGTCTGGTTACCTAAAGGACTTACATCGCGGAGACAACGAAGACCGTCTCACCAACATCAACTCCTTCATTGAAACCTCTCGAGTGTTTGACAACATTGTTGAACTCGTCGCTGAACTAGACCGAATCGATGAACTAAAGAATCAACCGAAACCAAAAACAGCATCGCTCTTTCAAACAATGACACTGGAACGCGTCACTCTCGAAGAAGCGCTTGAACTCTTGAGCTTGCCACGCACCGTTGGGACCGATCCCGCTGATGGGGTCGAAATAACCGTTCAAAACGGACCGTATGGCCCTTATCTATTGAAGGACGGGGAGAGCCGCAATATTCAAAACGAAGAACAGTTATTGACCATCACCCTTGAAGAGTGCCTACAACTGCTCGCAGTACCCAAGAAATTCGGTAGAAGAGCAGCGAAACCGCCGCTCAAAGAGCTTGGTAAAGATCCCAACAGCGGCCAACCTATCTTGTTGAAGGACGGAAAATTTGGGCCCTATGTCACCGATGGCAAGACAAATGCGTCGCTCAAAAGCTGGGATTCAGTTGAAGCGCTCACCGAGCAACGAGCGGTAGAACTATTGGCTGAACGACGAGCCTGAGACTTCCTACCGTTCTCTCAAATAGCGGTGATTGTGAATATCCTGTAATTCANAAGCTGGGTATGAAGTTGGAATAGATTTTTGACCGTGGGAAACCCTGAAGAGCCTGAACCGTGGATATGGACAAACCAGAGGTAAACCCCGACCAAGGAGCCAACGAGAGGCTGACCAGGGCACACCCGGTCTTCGGGAGCCCTGCATTCCTACGTCTTTGGATCGCTCAGATAGTTAGCGCATTTGGTGACTGGATCGGATTTCTAGCCATCATCGAAATTGCGCGCCGTATCGGCGGTGACCAACCCGGATCTGCGATAGCGCTCGTCATGGTCGCCAGAGTCCTGCCAGGATTTTTCTTGGCCTCTGTCGGAGGTGTCATAGTCGACAGAGTTAACCGAAAACGTCTTTTGATTAGCTGCGACGTACTTCGAGCCTTGGTACTGCTCACTATCCCCTTCATTGAGCGCGTATGGGCGCTGGTACTTGTTTCGCTATTACTTGAATTAGCGACCTCCTTATGGGGGCCCGCCAAAGAAGCCATCGTCCCCAACTTGGTTCCTAAAGAGCAACTGACAGCAGCCAATTCACTTTCACTAGTGGCGGCATACGGCACCTTCCCACTTGCGGCAGGAGCCTTTATTGGACTGGCGAAGTTCGCTGAATGGTTGGGAGGAAGCGCAATCGGTCAAGTCGAATGGGCACTCGTTCTCGATTCGGCAACTTTCCTCGTAGCGGCATGCCTGATCGCAACNCTCCCACTTGTCCCGCGTCGAAGAGAAGAAAAGAAGGCGGGACCCATCGATCTGGCTCAAGGTGTGCGCGAACTGCGGGAAGGNTGGGCCTTCATAGCTATTAGCCCTCAGGTACGAGCGGTGCTTGTAGGTCTCGCCACCGGGATGATCGGCGGGGGCATGCTGATTCCCTTAGGTGCAGTTTTCAACGATGTCGTACTTGGCGCTGGGAACGCGGGGTTTGGCACCATTTTGGTAACGCTCGGTATGGGCGTCGCAGTTGGAGTGTCGGTGTTGTCAGCGTTGCAGCGCCGTTTAGATAAAGAACGTGCGTTCATTGCAGCAGTCTTNGGAGCGGGAAGTTGCTTACTTTTTGCCGTCTCGACATCCAACACCTACTGGAACCTTTCAGGAGTTTTCCTGATGGGTGTATGCGCTGGTTCGGTATATGTCCTGGGCTTCACACTTCTCCATGAACATGTTGAAGAACAGCTGCGAGGCAGAGTTTTTAGTGCCTTGTACACATTGGTTCGCTTCTGTTTGCTGCTCTCAATCACCGTTGGAGGATTTCTATCTGACGGATTCAATTGGCTATTCAGCGTGCTGTTCGATAACGAACTGCGATTGGGATCGTGGGCTATGGCGCTACCTGGGGTTCGAGGCGCCTTATGGATGGCGAGTAGCTTTATGCTTCTCGCATCGGTGCTCGCGTGGATTTCGCTGCGCTCACCGAAGAAGAATCTCCAATGAGTCCACGAGGAAGATACATAGCTTTTGAAGGTTGGGAAGCGAGCGGTAAATCGACGCAAGCCCGAATTCTGGCCCAACAACTAAATGGGGTCTTAACGCGTGAACCGGGAGGAACTGACCTAGGCCTGGCTATCAGAGATCTTTTGTTAGGTGATGGGCCTGAACCTACTGAGCGAGCAGAAGCGCTTTTGTTCGCTGCTGATAGAGCCCAACATCTCGCGGAAGTGGTTGAACCTGCACTAGCTGAAGGCCGCGACGTAATAACAGACAGATCCTATGGCTCAACTCTCGCGTATCAAGGCCACGGTCGCGGGCAATCCCTTGATGAACTCATGCGCCTCGTGGAGTGGAGTAGTGGGGGTTTACTTCCCGACATTGTGGTTCTCATAACCGTTTCGGCTGAAACAGCAGACAGCCGTCTCGGTGAGCACCGCGACCGAATGGAAAGCGAAGACGCGGACTTCGCTCAACGAGTCATCGAAGGATTCGTAACTCTCGCAAATTCGGATCCCTCCCGTTGGTTGATAGTTGATGGCGACGGGTCGATAGAAGAAGTCGCTCAACGAGTCGCTGAGGCTGTTGACGCCATATGACCGACAGTTTCGAAAACATGATCGGTCAGGAGACAGCTGTCGCAGCGTTGCGGACTGCCATAACAGCGCCCCTGCCGGCATATCTGTTTNTCGGCCCAACCGGTTGCGGGCTGCGAACAGCTGCCACAGGCTTGGCAGCTGAGCTACTCGCTCGNGACAGTGAAGACCCTGACCGTGACCGAAGACTTGCACTCGCTGAGGAGCACCCCGACTTCATTTTGTTTGAACGTCATGGCCCGGCATTAACCACCGAAGAAGCCAGAGAAATAGTGCGGGTGTCCATGACCAGCCCTTATGAAGGTAACCGGAAAGTAATTTTCGTCGAAGATATTGACCTTGCNCAGGGGTCAGCGCCAATGATTCTTAAGGTGTTGGAGGAACCCCCCGACTCAACTCATTTCATTCTCACCGCGCAACATGTTCCACCTGAGTTGGCAACTATCGCTTCTCGCTGCACAACAATTGAATTCAATGCCATTAACCGTCAAGAACTNCTGAAATTGTTGATCTCCTCAGGATTAGGCCACGAACACTCTTCAGTAGTAGCCACGGCAGCAAACGGTTCTGTCGATAGGGCGATGCTTCTCGCCGCAGACCAGACAGCGTTAGATCGATGGAATGCCTGGAGTTGCCTCCCAACTGACCTTGATGGGACAGGAAGTACAGCNTCTGCTGCAGCCGACAAGCTCTTGGCCATGATTGACAGTGCTGCCGGTCCCCTTCAGGAACGCCACGAACGCGAACGCGAAGATCTGAACAAACGAGCTGANGAACTAGGGGAACGCGGTTTGGGTCGTCGTGGAATGGAAGATCGCCACAAACGTGAGCTGCGCCGACTTCGAACCGATGAACTGCTCATGGGAATGACAGCTGTGGGGTTGGCCATCCGTGACGGAATTAGTGATGGTTCGATCAACCCGGCGCGCGGCTCAGAGTCTTTAAGTTCAGTAATAGAAGTCTCCAAAGATTTGCGACGGAACGGAAATGAACGGCTACTNCTNCAACAGCTCTTTGTGAATTTGAGACCCTAGTTACAAAGCTTCATCGAAATGTTGAGCCCGAGGCGGGGATTGAACCCGCGACCTGCTCTTTACGAGAGAGCCGCTCTGCCACTGAGCTACTCGGGCGCTAACTCAATTGAAGCTACCAGCAGGGCACCAATAGATGATCATGAGCACCTGAGTGATTTTTTGGAACATAACGCAAAGAGTTGAGTTGTATTCGGCGCTGTTGAGTACCATGACGATATGAACGCACTCGCAGCTCAAGTCTGGCACTTCTGGTTGGCAGTACCACTAGCTATTGGCGCGGTGCTCGGGGTCCTGCAACTCGTAGCGGGATACATAATGAAGGTCGTAGCACCCCGCTACCCCAAACGCTGAGTACGACAATGACGGATGACCCCGTCGATTGGGATTTGGCGAAACGCATTGCAGTGCGAGTTGCTGGTGAAGAACCATTATCCCGCTCTTATGTGGGTGACTCACTACACAACGACTTTTCAGAATTTACGCCGCTAGCTGAAGAGTTGGTATCGGCGCAAACAGGGTTGACTTCAGCGGAGGGTGCCGCTCGAGCGCGAGTCATCGATCGAGAAGGCTGGATTGATGCAAACATCCGGTCCTTCAGGAGGTTATTACGGCCTGTTCTGGCACAAGGAACAACATCCACTGCGGCGGGTGGTATCACCCGAAAAATTAGCGCAGCCGAATTAGGAACGGTGCTCGGCTGGATGTCTCGTCGGGTACTTGGTCAATATGACCTTCTGCTTGCAGAAGACGAGGACCGAGATGAACAGGACCTCGTCTACTACGTAGGACCAAACATTTTGGCGATCGAAAAGAAATTCGCGTTTGACCCAAGACAGTTCAGACTTTGGTTGGCGCTACACGAATTGACTCACCGTTCGCAGTTCACAGGAGTTCCATGGCTCCGCCCAAGGTTCTTGGATCTCGTCAACCAAATGTTGGACGAAGTAGATCCAGACCCAGACCGAATCAAACAGGGACTTCAAGCTTTTATGCAAATGAAACGCGAAGGTAAAGACCCGATGGCAGACGGGGGCATAGCGCAGCTCTTCGCTAGTGAACGCCAGCGAGAGCTACTCGACTGCGTAGGGGGAATGATGAGCTTGGTCGAGGGCCATGGTGACGTGACAATGTCTCGAGCAGCTGCAGGACACGTGCCCCATGCACTGCGTTTTCACAAAGTGATGCACGAACGACGGAATAGCGCGACCGGGGTCAGTCGAGTAATGCAAAAATTTATGGGTATCGAAGCCAAACTCGCCCAATACCAAGCTGGCGAGGATTTCATTGCCGCCATCGAAGCGGAACGGGGCGACGACGCAGTCGACCTTATTTGGCAGAGCGCTGACCATTTGCCGTCCATGGCCGAAATCCGAAATCCATCCGCCTGGATGCAACGAGTGCCAGTCGGCATCTAGGGACGCCCGCATGAGCAAACGTGACTCATTGGCAACAATACGTGAACAGTGTTTGTTTCCGACGGGAGGATCCCTCCACTGCGCAGTTTCGGGCGGTGCCGACTCATCGGCTCTCCTCATCTTGGCTTCACTAACCGGCCAACCAGTCATTGCCCATCATGTTGATCATGGTCTTCGAGCTGATGGCGCTGCCGAAACTGAGCGCGTTCAAGAACTAGCGGAAAAGGTCAAAGCAGAATTCAACGCTGTGACCCTCACGCTTGAAGACGGACCAAATCTTGAGGCAAGGGCAAGAACAGCGCGGTTTGATGCCCTACCAAATGAGATTCTCACTGGACACACTGCCGATGATCAAGCTGAAACGATCATCCTGCATCTCCTGAGAGGAGGTGGATTAGACGCGCTAGCCGCGATGCGCGACGACCGGCACCCGATCATTCAACTTCGCCGCTCGGACACTGAACTCGTATGTGAAATCTACGGTTGGGACCCGATCGAAGACCCAAGTAACCATGACCCTCGATTTCGGCGTAACCGGATTCGGCACGAGATCCTCCCCCTCATGAATGAGGTAGCTCAACGTGACGTCGTCCCCCTACTTACTCGAGCCGCCAAACTCGCAGAAACAGACCGAGACTTGCTCGATTGCCTAGCGGAGGAAGTTGATGCAACAGACGCAGCCTCATTAGCCTCAGCGCCCATCCCACTTGCTCGCCGAGCAATTCGTTCTTGGCTAAGAGGCGAACATCCACCTGACTCAGCCTCAGTAGATCGTGTACTGCAAGTTGCTTTGGGAAAGGCCAAAGGTACCGAAGTGCCTGGAGGTCGATCTATTCGGAGAACGAATGGAAAGATGAGAATCGAAACCTTGTCGAAAGAACCCAGTCAATCCACCGAAAGCGGCTAGGTTCCGATCCTGTGACAGATTCGAACATCAGTGACGATCCGGCCCTAACCGAAATTTTGGTAACTCGAGACCAAATACAAGACAGAGTTCAAGGCATTGCGAATCAGATAACCGACGACTATGCGGGACGAACTCCGCTCTTAATTGGTGTTCTCAAAGGGGGAGTGATCTTCGCCGCCGATCTCGCAAGAGCGATTGATCTGCCAGTGGAACTTGATTTCATGGCTGTGTCTTCATACGGAAGCAGCACCCGAAATAGTGGCGTAGTGCGAATCATTAAGGACCTCGATGGCGACATCGAGGGACGCGACGTCATCATTGTCGAAGACATTGTGGATAGCGGTCTCACACTGCGATACCTACGACAAACTTTGCTGGCGAGAAATCCGGCGAGCCTCGAATTCTGCTCACTACTGGTCCGCGAGGAACAACAAGCCGACCTCGACGACCTCGTGAAATACACAGGTTTTCGTCTTCCACAGGTATGGGTTGTCGGATATGGCCTCGATGTGGGGCAGCGATACAGAAACCTCGGCGACATTTGGGCCTACGACACAGCAGCCGAACACTAGGCGTCTCGTCAGACCCAGTGGCCGCTGCAATTTCGGAGCAGTAATATCGGCCAGACAGCAGCATCGTCACGCTTGTGGAATAGAGGGCCGTGAAGGGAAAGTGGGCAGAAGGTATTGAGCCCAGGAACTTCGTCTGGGTTATCAAGGACTCTCTTGCTATATGCGAACGCCCCGGAGGGTACGGCGAACATCACCGTCGCGTTCGNCGACAAGAAGAAATTATTTGGGTTCGGCAACACCAATTCGATGTGTTGTATTCGCTAATCGCCGGTTCGCACAATCTCCACAACTATGAAGAACTAGGAATGCCGTTTCGTCACCGACCGTGGCCTCTCCATGACCAATTGGCGCAATATATGGAGGTTTTCTTTACTGAAATCCACGGAGCAATTACCGCTGGTTTAAGAGTTCTGGTTCACAAGGAAGAAGTCGGGGAACGTCTTTGCGGATTGATGGCCGCTTATCTGCTGTGGGCTGGATTAGTTCCCACAGGGCCCCAAGTCACAGCCATAGCAGAACGAATCTTCCAGCAGCGTTTAGGACCCCATGGCAGAGAACTTGTCGAAATCGCTATTGGAATGGAATCCAAAAAAGAGAGTATTGACAAGTGACAAAAGAGTTGACCGGTGACTGCATCCAGCTTCGAGGACTGCGAGTTGTGTGCGTAGTAGGAGTTCTTCCTGAAGAACGTGATCGCCCTCAACCCCTAGAAATTGATATCGATATCTACACAGATCTGTCCGCTGCGGGCCAATCTGATGACCTAAACGACACACTTGATTATGGTGAGCTGGCCGCAGCGGTCAACCAAATATGCACTTCAGCAGGGGCTCAACTTCTTGAACATCTTGGTCAATTAGTGGCTGACCAATTGCTTGCNTCTAGCCGAGCGTCAGCGGTTGACGTAACCATCAAGAAGCTACGACCCCCACTTGCCTTAGACATCAGACATACCGCTATTCGACTTGTTCGACACCGTCAATGAAGGTGAGGACCATTTGTCTCCACCGGTGAGNGCATTTCTCGGTATGGGATCCAACCTGGGCGATAGCCACCAACTGCTNATGACAGCTATTGACAACTTGCCTGATGTGCAAGCGGTGTCGGGTGTCTATGAGACTGCTCCGGTTGGCGGTCCAACCCAAGACCCCTATCTCAACTTAGTTGTCGAGATCCGCACATCACTAGAGCCATATGAGCTACTTGGCGTCTGCCAAGACCTAGAACAAGAAGCGAGACGAGTTCGTACTGTGCGCTGGGGTCCACGAACGCTTGACGTAGACGTTCTTCTCTATGGCGAACTTCAGCTAACAGACCCTGACCTGATTGTCCCTCACCCACGTATGTACGAACGAGCTTTCGTTCTATACCCACTCGCCGAGTTAGCCCCAGAATTGCTTGCTGAGGGGTGGGAAGCGGCNGTTGCGGATCAGGAAATAGAGCGTTTGGGTGACTGGCCGGTGAAACGCCCGAACGGATAAATATCANCGGCGTTGAAACTTCGAAAAGACGCACTGAAAACAGCTGATGAGGTGCCACACTTTCGGAGTGATGCTCTATTTATTTCCCTCGTGATCGCACCACTGGAATCATTTATCAAGCACCATAACTAAAGACCGTTATTTGAAACTCGGAACGGCTTCGAAAACAGGACCTCGTTGAGGAGACATGGCAGAAATTCCCTACAGATTCGACCCTGATACACGGGTAGAAAAGCTCATAGCGGATTATGCCGATCTTGATCCGGCTACGGAAACCGATGACGTTGTGACAATTGCCGGAAGGCTCATGTTGCGAAGAGTTCAAGGGAAACTGGCTTTCGGCACATTGGATGATGGTTCGGGTCGCATCCAACTTTTTGCGCCGTCCAAGACCACTACAGATTTTGACCAGTTTTGTGATTTGAACCTGGGGGATTGGATCGGCGTAACCGGAATTGTTATGACGACCCGCCGAGGTGAGCTCAGCGTTCGTGTGGACTCGTGGACCCGTTTGGCCGAGGCCCGCCGACCGTTCCCCGACAAATGGCACGGAATTAGTGACACCGACACGCGTTATCGGCAACGTTACGTCGACTTATGGGTATCCCCTGAGGCCAGAAATGTCTTCAAGATACGAAGCAAAATGATGTCCTTGACCCGTTCCTTCCTAGAAGCTCGGGGCGCAATAGAAGTCGAAACTCCAATGTTTCACCCAATACCTGGCGGTGCTAATGCCAGACCCTTTACCACTCACCACAATGCTTTAGATCTAGACCTCTANTTGAGGGTTGCACCTGAGTTGTATCTCAAACGATTGACAGTGGCGGGATTCGAAAAAGTGTTTGAGATAGGTCGAGTCTTCCGCAACGAAGGAGTCTCTACTCGTCACAACCCAGAATTCACGATGCTCGAACTGTATGAGGCCTATGCCGATTACGAAGACATCATGCAGCTGGTCGAGGAACTCGTGGAGTACTTAGCCGTTGAACTCACTGGCTCCACAATTCTGAAAATTGATGGTCAAGAATTAGATGTTGCCCGACCATGGCGTCGGGCAACAATGGTTGAACTGATCGAAGAGGCAATCGGAACAACGCTTTCACTTGATACACCCCTTGATGAACTCCGTGCTGTCGCAGCAGACCACGAAGTCCCCATAAAAGAGTCCTACGGGCCTGGAAAGTTGATTCTCGAAATCTACGAAAAGACAACAGAGAGCGCCCTATGGGGGCCCGTGTACGTCACTGACTACCCGATTGAAGTATCACCTTTATCGCGAGAGCACCGATCAGAAGCCGGAATGACTGAACGGTTCGAAGCGATTCTTGCTGGACGAGAATTGTGTAACGGATTCAGCGAATTGATTGACCCAGAACAACAACGGCTCCGATTTGAAGAGCAAGCAGCACAGAACGCAAGCGGCGACGATGAGGCGATGTTGGTCGACGAAGATTATTTGCGCGCCCTTGAATATGGCCTCCCGCCCACTGGTGGCGTGGGTATTGGAATGGACCGTCTAGCAATGCTTTTGACTGGTACCACCAGTATCAGGGACGTTGTCCTTTTCCCGACGCTCCGACCGGAACAGAACTAGCNAGCGTAACCCCGCAGTATCTTCACGGAGTGGGGTCGGAGCCTGCGGGTTGATCCTCGCGCTGAATAAACAATCCTTCAGCCTCCATAAAGCGACCCTCGGGACCGTCACCCGTGCCCATTAAGGTGATTTTCCGGCCATCGATGCTGTGAACCCAGGCTCTAAAGGTCACCGGCACCTCTAACGGTGCGGGACCCTTATAACTGACTTTCAGATACGCGGTATATGCCTGCCGACCCCGCATTCGATTTAACGCCCCCATAACTTCGTCAATGATCAGAGCCTGAACACCNCCGTGCACCCGCTCTGGGGGACCGGCGAACATGGGGTCAATAGTTCCTTGACCNATCACACTTTCGTCGGACTCTTTAAAGAAAGACAACCCAATTGCGGCCGGATGNTATTCGCCCCCAGCTACNGAGAAAGGATCAAACTCAATCGGATCTCCGTCTTCGAGTTCGAGGGGCGTGTATTGACCGGAATAAATAGCGGCTAGGTGAGGGCGCGTGAGCATGTCATCGAGCTTGTTTCTCTGAGAGCCAGCATCGAACCGCGACGCAAGTGATTCAACGGCGACTGCTATCTCTTCTAAATCCTTGTCGGGCAGTCGCCGACCTGAAATAGCTTTGTTAAGGCGACGTGTTGCTTCGGCGACTTTAGCTACTGCATCCCAGGAACTCATTCCCGCACGCTACCTTGCCAAGTCGCCTCGCAGACAGGGGTCGCTACACAGTACGGTCAGAGCATGCAACGCATCATTTTCGATGAAGAACACGACATGTTTCGTGAATCAGTCCGTTCGTTTGTCGACAAGGAAATTGTTCCTAATCACGAAAAGTGGGAACACGATGGAAAAGTCGACAAGGAAATGTTTCAGAAAGCTGGCTCGCACGGCTTTTTAGGTATGGCGGTACCGGAGATATATGGGGGCGGCGGAGTCGAAGACTTTCGCTACAACTCGATTATCAACGAAGAAATTCAACTTGCCGGTGTTGTCGGCTCCGGAATGTGCATCACCTTGCACAATGATGTCTGCCTGCCCTACTTCATCAACTATTGCAACGAGGAACAAGCTGAACGTTGGATGCCAGGTCTCGTTGACGGGAGCCTCATGAGTGCTATTGCCATGACCGAACCCGCCATTGGTTCAGATCTGGCGTCCATGGGGACCACAGCAATAAGAGAAGGTAATGGTTTCGTGGTCAACGGATCCAAAACCTTTATTACCAACGGAATCAACAGTGACCTGGTGATCACGGCGGTCAAAACCGACCCCACAGAAAAACACAAAGGTATGTCTCTCATTGTCGTAGAAGACGGCATGGAAGGATTTGAAAGAGGACGAAACCTGGACAAGCTGGGAATGAAAAGCCAAGACACGGCAGAGTTATTTTTCAACGATTTGTACGTACCGGAAGAAAACGTTCTTGGCGGCGAAGGTGCCGGCTTCTTGAATCTGGTTAACAATCTTCCCCAGGAGCGACTGTCGATAGCAATCACTGGGACAGCTTCAGCTCAAGCAGCTTTCAATTGGACTGTTGAATACGTCACTGAGCGAGAGGCATTCGGTCAGAAGGTGTCCTCCTTTCAGAACACTCGTTTTGAGTTAGCCGAGATGAAAACAGAACTTGATCTGGCCTGGGTCTTCGTGGATCGCCAAATTCAAGCGCTCAACGAAGGGGACCTCACGGCCGAGGATGCGGCAGAAGCGAAATGGTGGTGCACCGAAATGCAGCTTCGAACAATTACTCGATGCCTCCAACTCTTCGGCGGATACGGATTTATGAATGAATTTCCGATTGCTCGAGCCTACGCGGACGCAAGGGTCCAGACCATATATGGAGGCACGACTGAAATCATGAAAGAAATCATCGGACGTCAAATCACAGGGCGATAGTTTCCCGACTATTTGAGTCGGCTAGAGGAAGAATTTAAGGAGCATTAGTGAGTCGATCAATTGAATCTGTAGCGGTAATTGGTGCTGGAACAATGGGGGCGGGTATCGCGGCGGCGAGCGCGTCAGCTGGCTGTCGGGTCTTGATTCTCGACACAAATCCCGAAACGGTAGAAGCTGCATTGCAACAAGTTGACGACGAAGCGCGTCACCTGGTGACCACAGGAACAGTTGACGCAGATCTGCAAGCGGTTAGCGACTATGACTGGGTCTGCGAGGCCATAGTGGAGGATCTCGCAATCAAAAAAGACCTATTTGCCCAATTAGAAGAAATTCGGAAAGACGGATCAGTCATTTCTTCTAACACTTCGGGCATTCCCCTCAGACAAATTTCGGAGGGCATGAGCGAACGATTCCGTTCCGACGTCGCCATTACCCATTTCTTTAACCCCGTTCGAGTTATGCGATTGTTTGAGCTTGTCCCAGGGGAGGACACCGATCCCGAAGTAATTGCTGCCTTCGCGCAATTCGGGGCCGAACGTCTAGGCAAAGGAGTCGTTCACGCAAAAGACACAGTTAATTTTATTGGTAACCGCATTGGCTGCTTCTTTATGTTGTCAGGCCTACATCTCGCGAAATCTTTTCTCCAAGAAGGCATGAAGCAAGAAACGATTGATGCGGTTCTTGCTGCGCCCGTTGGGCTTCCGCCGACAGGTCTCTACGGCCTTATCGATCTAATTGGCCTCGACGTAATGGAACTGGTTGGTAAGAACCTCTCGGTTAACTTGCCTGAAGCAGATGTGGGCCACCGGTACACGAGTTTCCCGCCTACTGAACAACAGATGCATGACGGTGGTCAACTGGGAAGAAAGGTTGGCGGTGGCTTTTACCGACAAACGAAATCTCCAGACGGCGAAAGAATCAAAGAAAGCTTTGACCTCCTTGATGAAGCCTGGCGACCGGCAGAGGCTCCGAATCTAGGAGCGATACCAACTGAACTTGGAGAAGTGATTTTTCATGACTCCCTAGAAGGAGAGCTTGCCTGGCAAGTTTTTGGGGGGACATTGAGGTATGCGGCCGAGTTGATTCCAGAAATTGCCGACGACGTAGTGAATATCGACAATGCAATACGGTGGGGGTTCAATTGGGTTCACGGCCCGTTCGAGATGTTGGATCATTTAGGCCCGCAACGAATCCTTGATCGAATCCGTTCTGAGGGACTTCAGACACCGGCAATGTTAAAGGTGCTTGAGGACGCAGGAGCCGAATCTTTCTACCGTAATGACGGCACGGAGTATCTGGGATCTGATGGCCAGTACCACGCAGTTGCGAACTCAGCTAGCTGAAGTATCTCGCCTCACTATTGCATCCGTCATTTTTACGACGTCGCGCATTTGAGAACTGTCGTGCACTCGGATGACGTCGATACCAGCGCAGATAGCTTGCGTCACGGTAGCCGCAGTCCCAAACAGTCTCTCTTCTACATCAGCACCTAACACCGTGCCGATTGAGGACTTTCTTGAAGTTCCGATGAGTAATGGAAGCTCGCGAGACGTCAGCTCATTGAGACGGCGGAGAATCTCCAAATTCTGTTCCACGGTCCAACCGAATCCGAACCCGGGATCAAGAATTACCTGCGAAAGGTCGACGTTGTTAGCGGCGCACACTGACAGACTTGCGGCGAAGCCGGCGCCGATATCGCCGATTACGTCGCGATGTTCGCGACCGCGTTGGTTGTGCATCAATACCACCCCCACATTTCGTTCTGCGACTAGCGACGAAAGACCAGGATCAACCAAAAAGCCAGAGATGTCGTTCACCACCGTGGCCCCAGCATCCAAACCGGCCTCGGCGACTTCTGCCCATGTTGTGTCGATAGAGATGGGCAGATCAACCTCGGAACTAATTGCCTCAATAATAGGAACCACTCGGTTCTTCTCAATTGATATTGGAGTAGGAGTAGCGCCTGGACGAGATGACGCGCCGCCCACGTCAATGATGTCCATTCCATCAGCTTGAAACTTCTGTGCCAGAGCTACTGCTTGTTCCACTTGCCCCGCCACACCGTCACCGGAAAATGAATCGTCGGTCGCGTTGACGACTCCCATCATGTAGGTCTTGGTACCCCAACGCCACAAGTTGCCACGTCCCGCGTCGAACTCCGGTGTCGTATAGATGCGATTAATGGGCCACACCAGAAGCTCCGCGTCAGTCAAGTCAACGGTTCAAGGCTGACAACAAATTGGTGGCAGCATCGCGCATGCCCTGCATACCTGGGGTCGCGGGGAGATCTTCCACTGTTGATAACGCTCGATCCACGAAATTTTGAGCGGTTTCGATGGAGGATGCGATTTCTGGTCCGTTAACTACCGCGGCTCGAGCTTGATCTCTCGTCTTCTCGTCTAGCGGACCCCCGAGCAGCTCTTTCACGGGGTCACCGGATGCGATCATTCGTATGACGGGAAGGGTGTAAACACCCTCACGAATGTCGTTACCGGAGGGTTTGCCGAGTTCCTCATCGGTTGCAACGAGATCGAGGATGTCATCGACGACCTGAAAGGCCATCCCATATGCGTGGCCGAATTCCGTCAACTTGTTTATGACGTCCCGCTCGGCGCCACCAACGATTCCACCGATTCGACACGAGGTTGCATACAACTCTGCAGTTTTTCCTGCGATTGCCTGGAGGTATTGTTCTTCGTTTCGTGTGACGTCGTAGATCAACTGAAGCTCACGGACTTGGCCTTCACAAAGACGCCCAATCGTTGCTGCTAACAACTCAGCAACTTCTGTTCCCAATGACGCCGCTAGTTCGGAAGCCTTTGCAAGCAAAAAGTCGCCCGCGAGGATGGCAGTGAGATTTCCCCATCGGTGATTCACTGCCTCAATTCCCCGACGAGTTTCTGCTTCGTCCATGACGTCATCGTGATACAACGAACCCAAATGGACTAACTCAACCGCTACTCCTCCGCGGACCATCTCCTCAGTCAACCTGTCTGACGCGTCGCCTGCAGGATCCAAAGCCAAAGCGGACGCGATGAGAAAGGCGGGCCTCAGCCGCTTCCCTCCCGCAGGTATGAGATGGGAGGCCACCTCAGTGAGAAAGTCGTCGTCAGTCTTTGCTGCCTCTCGTAAGGCCTCTTCCACGCGACTCAGATCAGTAGCCGCATCGGTTCGATATTGGAGAGGAGTAAGAGAAACCACAGTGAAAACCTAACTGGAAAGCTAAACGACGACTCCATCTCAGGTGAAACCATGCCGTTCTAGACCGGAATTTTACGTTTTATCTAACTTTGCCGCACAGGTGCAGTGAGACAGGGGCCTTCTCCCGGTTACACTCCATTCACGCCCGTGAGTCGTGGGCACACTTGCCTCCTGGAGGATTCAGTGTTTGAAAGGTTTACCGACCGAGCTCGTCGAGTTGTTGTGCTTGCCCAAGAAGAAGCGCGACTTCTCAATCACAATTACATTGGCACCGAGCACATCCTTTTAGGGTTGATTCACGAAGGCGAAGGTGTTGCCGCTAAAGCCCTTGAATCCTTGGGGATCTCGCTAGAAGCGGTACGAAGCCAAGTAGAGGAGATAATCGGTCAAGGTGGATCATCACCGAGCGGCCATATTCCTTTCACCCCTCGCGCTAAGAAAGTGCTTGAACTATCTCTACGGGAGGCTCTGCAGCTAGGACACAACTACATCGGCACTGAACACATTCTCTTAGGCCTCATTCGTGAAGGGGAAGGCGTTGCCGCCCAGGTTTTGGTGAAACTAGGAGCCGACCTCTCCCGAGTACGACAGCAAGTCATTCAGTTGTTGTCGGGATACAGCGGGTCAGCCTCGGGAGAAGGCTCAGAGCCAGGCAAAGAAACTGTCGGAGGCTCGGCAGAACGCGGGGACGGGCCGCAGGGCGGCTCCGCGATATTGGATCAATTTGGCCGCAATCTCACTCAAAATGCTCGCGATAAGGCTCTCGACCCTGTAATCGGAAGAATGCGCGAAACCGAACGGGTTATGCAAGTGCTGTCCCGACGAACAAAAAACAATCCTGTTCTGATCGGCGAGCCTGGCGTTGGAAAGACGGCCATTGTTGAAGGGCTTGCGCAAAAGATCGTCGCTGGTGAAGTCCCGGAAACATTGCGAGCCAAGCAGCTCTACACACTTGACTTAGGTGCACTGGTAGCCGGATCGAGGTACCGGGGAGATTTCGAAGAACGACTGAAGAAAGTACTTAAGGAAATCAAAACTCGCGGGGACATCATTTTGTTCATTGATGAGCTCCACACACTGGTCGGCGCCGGTGCAGCAGAAGGGGCTATTGACGCTGCATCCATATTGAAGCCGATGCTTGCACGGGGCGAGCTTCAGACCATCGGTGCTACGACCCTGGAGGAGTACAGGAAATATTTAGAAAAGGACGCGGCTCTAGAACGCAGGTTCCAACCGATACGAGTTGAAGAACCAACGCTTAGCCACACGATTGAAATTCTCAAAGGTCTACGAGACCGATACGAGTCTCACCATCGGGTCACCATTACCGATCAAGCTCTAGTAGCGGCGGCCAATCTGGCCGACCGGTACATAGCTGACCGCCATTTGCCAGATAAAGCGATTGACCTCATTGATGAAGCAGGTTCGCGTCTTCGTATAAAGCGAATGGAGACGCCACCTGACTACAAAGAGATTGAAAACAAGATCGCAGAAGTAGTCGAAAAGAAAAAACAGGCAGTCGAAGATCAAGATTTCGAACTGGCAGGTTCATTACGCGACGAAGAGAAAAACCTGCTCGATCGTCGGACAGAGTTGATGGAGCAAATCAAGTCCGAAGGTGTTGATCTTTTCGATGAAGTAGATGAAGAAGCGATAGCTGAAGTGCTTTCGATCTGGACCGGAATTCCGGTGTACAAGCTGACGGAAGAGGAAACTCAGAAGTTGCTGAAGATGGAAGACGAACTCCACAAGCGAGTCATTGGCCAACAAGACGCCATAACAGCGGTCAGCCAAGCAATTCGCCGAACACGTGCCGGCTTAAAGGACCCGAAAAGACCGGGTGGGTCATTCATCTTCCTTGGACCTTCGGGAGTCGGGAAAACAGAACTCGCGAAGACCCTGGCAGAGTTCCTATTTGGCGACGAAGACGCCCTGATCAGTCTCGACATGTCGGAATATATGGAGAAGCACACTGTCAGTCGGCTAGTCGGATCTCCCCCCGGGTACGTCGGCTATGAAGAAGGCGGACAACTTACAGAAGCTGTGCGTCGCCGTCCGTTCTCTGTAGTGCTCTTTGACGAGGTCGAAAAAGCTCATCCCGACGTCTTCAACACCCTTCTTCAAATTCTTGAAGAAGGTCGATTAACTGATGCTCAAGGACGCTCGGTCGACTTCCGAAACACGGTACTGATCATGACCTCCAACCTTGGAACGGCTGACCTTCGCAGGGCCAACGTCGGATTCACGAAGAACGATGAAGCCATGAGCTACGAGCGTATGAAGGAAACGGTTAATGATGCCCTCAAAGCACATTTCCGGCCAGAGTTCTTGAACCGTGTTGATGACACTATCGTCTTCCACGAACTGTCCATGGATGAGGTAACTGAGATTGTCGACCTGATGATTGCGAGAACCTCAGAACAACTCCGAGCGCAAGGGCTCGGGCTCGAACTTACCGATTCGGCCAAGAATTGGCTTGCTCGGAAGGGATACGACCCGACGTTGGGAGCTCGACCGCTGCGACGAGCCATTCAACGCTATGTAGAGGACGCATTGTCCGAACGAATTCTGTACAAGGAATTCCATGCTGGCCAGATAGTCGTTGTTGATGCCGACGAAGAGTCCGACGAAATAGTGTTCACGTCAATGGATGGGTTCGATCCTGGACCAGTGGAGCTGGAAGACGCCTCCACCTCGGAGTAAAGCAAATCAACGATATTCGCGGGCACTCTTCGTTATCTCTCACATAACGAATGAATTTAAATACCTGCCACTTGTTTCGAAATAGCGTTCAATAGTGCCAGAGTGTTGCTGTGGAAATCACATGGTCGATCGTTTTAGCTGCCGGGCTGGGTTCTCGGTTCGGAGCAAACAAACAGCTGGCGGCGTTAGGACACCAGCGTGTTGTTGAGTGGAGCATCGAAGCAGCACGAGCATCTAGCCATGGGGTCATTCTCGTCATTAACTCGGCAAACATTGAAGACGCCGCCACCCTCAACGCCGACATTGTTGTGACCGGTGGAAGCAGCCGGGGAGAATCGGTGCGTAACGGACTTAAAGCTTTGCCCGAATCAGCCACGATTGTCGTTGTTCACGATGCGGCGAGGCCCGGAGCATCGACCAAGCTTTTTGAGTCTGTCATTAACGCGGTCGAAGCCGGTGCAGACGCGGCCGTGCCGGGAATAGCTATACCGGACACCCTTAAACAAGTGCAGGACGGACCTAGCGGCAAAGAAGTCAAATGCACGTTAGACCGTGACACAATCATGGCGATTCAAACTCCACAGGCGTTTAACCGGAAGATGTTGGAAGCAGCACACGCAGATACTCGAGAAGCCACTGACGATGCAGCGTTAATCGAAGCAATTGGTGGCACTGTTGAGGTGGTGCCAGGCGACGCAACGGCCATCAAAATCACCGAACCAAGCGATCTTGTTATTGCAGCAGAGCTGATGGGATTGAATCAATGATGCGTATTGGTCAGGGATACGACGCGCACGGGTGGGCCGAGGACGACAGGCCTCTCGTTATAGGCGGAGTCACATTCACTGACAAGCGCGGTCTCGATGGTCACAGCGATGGTGATGTTGTCACCCACGCAATCATGGACGCGATGCTTAGTGCAGCAGGCCTGGGTGATATAGGTCAGACATTTCCGGACACTTCTGAGGAACTTGATGGCGCAAATAGCCTTCAACTTTTAAGAGAAACAGCGGAGATGATCCGTGACGCCGGGTGGGTACTAGTAAACGCTGACTGTACGGTCGTAACCGACACTCCGCAGATAGCGCCAGTCAAAAAGCAAATGGAAGCTGGTCTTTCTGACGCGGCTGGGGGCGTAGTCACGGTTTGCGGGAAACGGACCGAAGGTATAGGTGCTTTAGGGAGAGGCGAAGGTGTCGTCGCCTTAGCGGTTGCTTTGCTGGAGCAAAAGTGAATAAACCTTCAAATCGGTCGAAAGGAACCAAAGCACGTTCGACCTCTGGAGCGAGAGGACACAGGAGACCGAAATCTTCCGCGCGACCGGGACCGTCGAGAAGCGGCCCTCAGAGAAATAAAAGCCGTGGAGAGACCAGATCAGGCACGACAACGTCCAAGCGCGATGGTTTAGGCGGCGACCATGTAGAAGGACGACAAGCGGTACGCGAGTTGTTGCGCGCAGGCACTCGACGAACACAACAAGTTCTTATTAGTGAGGACGTGTACGACACAGCGGTCTTAGCCGAGATAGCAGATCTCTGTGAAGAGCGACGAGTTCCACTTCGACAACTCAGCAAAAGAAAGCTTGACGACTATGCATTAACTGAGTCTCACCAAGGTGTCATTGCCCAAGCCGAGCCGATTCGCTCGGTGGCACTCGAGACGCTTATTGCGGAAAATCCTAAGAAGTTGCCGATGGTTGTCGCTCTGGATGGCGTCACCGATCCGCGAAATCTAGGTGCTGTGCTGAGAACAGCGGAAGTTGCTGGAGTCACCGGTGTCGTCTTGCCCCGCCATAGGGCGGCCCGTCTTACACCAGCAGCGGTTAAAGCCGCAGCAGGCGCCGTCGAACACTTGCCAATAGCGCTAGTCGCCGGGCTCCCGGCCGCTATGAAACAAATGTCGGACAAGGGCCTTTGGATCATAGGCCTTGATGAAAGCGCCCAAACGTCTATCTACGACATGCGAGTAGCGACGGAACCGTTAACGGTCGTCCTCGGAGCTGAAGGAGAAGGAATATCGCATCTCATCAAGCAGCGATGCGACCAACTTGTGGCGATTCCCCAAACGGGCCAGATTGGATCACTTAATGTCTCCAATGCAGCGGCTATAACAATCTATGAAATCAAGCGTCAGAGAGAAATCAGCTAGAGAACGACATCACTAACACCAGTTTGGGGTTTACGCTAGGCGTGCACGGCCCGAGTAGCTCAACGGCTAGAGCACCGCTCTTGTAAAGCGGGGGTTGTGGGTTCGATTCCCACCTCGGGCTCCGTGACATCGGAAGGAAGAAGACAACAGTGGAAGAATCGTCTCACCGGAAACTGAGTCAACGCGACCTGGGCATTCTTGAATTCGAACAGTCATGGTGGGAATCAGATGTCCCTAAAGATCAAGCCGTAAGAGAACAATTTCAGCTAACCGAATCCGAATATGCGCTAGTTCTAGACGAACTCATTGCCTCCGATGAGGCTTTGGTTGCGGAACCGCTGCTGGTACGCCGATTAAGACGGATGCGTGATCGCCGACGTCAAGAACACACAGCCCGTCGCACAGCCGACCAGGAGGTCGCCCGATGAACGGTCCAATGTCAAGACCAAATAATGCCGCTGCAATAAGAGGAGCCCTCTTGGTGGTTGTCGCAGTCGTTGTGGGGATATACCTGCTTCGCGGAACCGACACCCCCACGCTGGACTCGGTACCCGCAGCAAGCCCGACGACGGTACAGTCGGCGTCGAATGACGCGGGAGATGAAGCAGATGCCACTGACGCGGCGACAGTGACCACCTTGCCGGGTATCAGCGTCGCAACCTCTGCCCCCGAACAGGATGAACAAGATGAGACATCTGATTCGGGATCGATGGTGGGTTTCGAAGGTCGACCTAATAACGAGGTTTCAGTTCAGGTAGCGAATTCGACCACAGTCAGGGGCGCAGCAGGACGTACCACGGACACTCTCAAAACCAAGGGCTTCATCACCAAAACTCCGATCAATATGAAAGGCACTGCCCTAGATAGGACGCGGGTTTACTATCAACCGGGCTCGATTATTGAGGCTGGAGATATCGCTTCTTTGCTTGGGTTAGATCCCGATAACGACACGTTCAAGATGCCCACCGACTTGAGCGCGTTCCCGGATGTCGAAGATCCCCACATCCTCATCGCCCTAGGCATAGATACGGCTAGCGCAGAGTAATTCGATAGCGCCTGAATTTTCCTTGCGCATCATCGTCTGCCCCGACAAATTCCGTGGTACGGCAACTGCCGCACAAGCGGCCCAAGCGTTAGCCGAAGGAATCTCGCGTTCTCAAAGAGATGTAGTAACTATGCCCCTAGCTGACGGAGGAGAGGGAACCCTCGACGCGTTCGGGGGCTCCAATCGTGTTTCCCAAGTCACGGGCCCTTTAGGAGATCCTGTCCAAGCTAGGTGGCGAATTTCGGGTGACGTAGCGGTTATCGAGATGGCTGAGGCAAGTGGTTTGTTGCTCGCCGGTGGACCTCAACACAACGATCCCTTGGCAGCTAGCACTCTTGGAACTGGAGAAGTCATTTTGGAAGCTAGGACTTCTGGGGCGAGGCGAATCATCGTGGGCGTCGGCGGATCAGCTTCAACTGATGGTGGGCTAGGAGCAATACGCGCTATGGAACCTCTAGTTCG
>PBOM01000041.1 GCA_002724355.1 Actinomycetota bacterium
ACCGTCCCCGTGACCATCATCATGACCGTCCCCGTGACCATCATCATGACCGTCCCCGTGACCATCATCATGATGTTCGATGTGAACGATTGCGTCGGGTGGGGGATCTTCAACGCGTTGCGTCCATTGAAAGGCTGCGATGGCTGATAGAAGCCATACAAGAGCAAGCGCGCCGATACCGATTACGTGAACGCGATCAGCTCCGATATATCGTTTGCCGAGGAAGAGGATTACCGCAAATGAGAGCGCTGGAATCAGCGGGATAATGAAAGCGTTTTCGAGCATCCACATAGTTCCCACCTACCCTCGCATGAGATCGAAGTCTTCGACATCGATGCTGGTTCGATTGCGGTACAAGAGCAGGACGATGGCGAGTCCGACCCCAACTTCAGCCGCTGCAACGGCTATCACAAATAGAGCGAACACTTGACCCGATACGACCCCATGTTGGACACCAAACGCAACGAGGTTGATGTTGACAGCGTTAAGCATCAACTCGATTGACATCAGGACCATGACACCATTTCGGCGTGCAAGTACTCCGTAGACACCGGTAGCGAATAGAACTGCTCCGAGAATCAAAAACTGGTTCAGAAGCATGTCAGTCCTTCCTCGCCAGAACAATCGCGCCTATAAGCGCTGCTAGTAAGAGCACCGATACGGCCTCAAAGGGCACGATGTAGGTAGAGAAAACCTCGTCAGAGACGTCGGCGGTTCGGTATATGGGTCCATCAATATTGAGACGCTCTGATCCGAAACGATCCACCAGAGAATAGATAGTCACGCCTCCTAAAAGCGCGGCCACTACCGCTGCTAAGGGCCATTGTCTGCCCGTCATTTCCATGACATTGCCAAGGGGCGCTTTGGTAAGCATGATGCCGAACAAGAACAGAACCATCACGGCGCCGATGTATACGAGGACTTGGGTGGTAGCGACAAATTCGGCCGTCAGCAGCACATATAGGGCACCGAGTCCTGCCAAAACGGCGACCAGATAGAGAGCAGCGTGCACGATGTTCCGTGTGGTCACCATCCTCAATGCCGAAATGGCGACGATTGCCGCGAGGATCCCGAAGAAAATGTTTTGAGCGACCATTTAGCTCTACCTCGGGACCTTTCTGACTTTTTGTTCTGAGCCTGCTTCGTAGTCCAAGAAGTCGGGAACCGTTTCCATCCATTCGCCGAGGCGGTCTTTGTCGTGGAGTAGATCCGCTATTCGAGATTCGCTGTACTCATATTCCGGGGTCCAGAACAGGGCGTCAAACGGGCATACCTCAACACAAATTCCGCAGTACATGCACAGCGCATAATCAATGTCGAATCGGTCAAGCATGTTGACTGTGCGGGGTTTGCCACCTTCTCTTCGCGGCGGGGCCTTCACTTTGTGACCTTCAATGTAAATGCACCAATCTGGGCATGAACGGGAACAGAGCATGCAGGCAGTGCAGTTTTCTTCGTGGAGCGCTATAACTCCTCGAGCGCGGTCTGGTGGAGCTTCTTTCTCATGCGGGTACTGAACCGTTACTGCGCCTTTTTGCGGCGCCGGGATAAGGGTTTTCCATCCGCGTTTGGGGAATAGTGTTCGTCCTGCTGTACGCGCGGTGACACCTAATCCCTTTATTAGACCGGGTAGCTGGGGCATTAGAACACCACCTTAAATATTCCAGTGAGCACGATGTTGGCGAGGGAGAGGGGAATGAGNACTTTCCAGGCAAATTTCTGGAGCTGATCTTCGCGAAGTCTGGGGTAGGTAAAGCGGACCCAGAAGATGAAGAATGCCACAAGAAGAATTTTCCCGAGCATTACTCCTGGTCCGAGAACGTTGAGGATGTTGTCATCGACATCGAAGCCTGGGATCCACCAGCCACCCAGGAACATCACAGATGCTAAGGCTGCGAAGGCNAAGGCTGTGCCGAATTCAGCCATGAAGAAGAGCAAGAATCTGAAACCGGTGTATTCGATGTGGAACCCGCCGACGAGTTCGGTTTCAGCTACCGGCATGTCGAAGGGGGTTTGNGTTAGTTCGGCTTGGGCCGCAATCATAAAGATCAAGAACGCTATGAACTGAGTAAGGATGAAGGGGTTTCCTATGGCTCCGAACCCAAAGATTTCGCCTGTGGCTTGGGCTACCACTATGCCTTGCAGGTTGAGGGTTTCTGCTTGAATCACTACACCCATCACTGCGAGGATCAGGGGCAGTTCGTAGGCGATGAGTTGTCCGGCTGCACGGAGCCCACCTAGGAGGGCGTATTTGTTGGCCGATGCCCAACCGGCCATCAAGATGCCCAGAACCGANAACGAAGAAACTGCCATCGCATAAAANACGCCAGTGTCTAGGTTNTGAACGATTGCATCCGGACCCGCCGGAAGGACTACGTATAGAAGGAATGTTGAGGCCAGAACCACCACTGGTGCCATTCGAAAGACTCGTCGATCGGCTTGTTCGGGGTGAATGTCCTCTTTCTGGAGAAATTTTATGGCCTCAGCTATTAGTTGAAGGGTGCCGTATGGGCCAGTGTCGTTCGGTCCGAGGCGACTCTGCATAAAGGCCATCATTTTNAAGAGGAAGAGGTACACCAAAATCAGCGATGTCGTGGGAATGACGGCAAGAGCTAGGCCGAGTTTGATCCCGGTCTCTTGCCAGTAGGGAAGCGCTAGNAGTGTCATCAACGGTCGATATCTCCCAAGATGAAATAAAGGGAGCCCAAAATCGTAATGACGTCGGGAACGTAGACACCTTTCATCACCCACGGAACAATGGAGATGTTGTTGAAGCTGGGGGTACGAATTTTGACTCGGAACGGACCGAGGTCACCCTTACTAACAACGTAGTAACCCATTTCCCCTAAGGGATTTTCGGTGGAGATATACGCTTCGCCAGCGGGGACTTTGATGATCCGTGGGACTTTTGCCATGATCGGGCCGCTCGGGATTCCGTCGAGTAATTGATCAACTATGCGGGTNGCTTCGCGTGTTTCTTGAAGCCGCACCCAGTAGCGGGCAAATGAGTCACCGTCTGGGTGCGTCCAAACTCGCCAGTCCACTTGGTCCCAGGCAAGACCTGGATTGGCATCTCTGCGAAGGTCCCAATCGACGCCACTAGCTCTGAGGTTCGCTCCTGAAAGTCCGTACCCGAGCGCTACTTCGGGAGGGATTACTCCAACACCTCTGCAGCGGGCCTGGAAAATTTCGTTTCCGACGAGCAGGTCCTCCATCTCGTCACAGAACGTTCTCATTTTTTCCATGACTGAACGTGTTTCTTCTATCCAGCCTTTGGGAATGTCGTCTTTAAGTCCGCCGATGCGATCAAAGTTTGGATGAAAGCGTCCACCAGTTACTTCTTCGATTTGGTTTAGTACTCGTTCTCGATCTCGGAAAGCGAAGAAAACGGGTGTCAGCGCACCAATTTGGACACCCATGTCTCCGAGGAACAGAGCCAAGTTCGCTATACGGCTNAGTTCGAAAAGAATCGTTCTGATCCATTGAGCGCGCGGAGGTGCTTCCACTTCCATGAGGCGTTCCGCTGCGAGAATAAAGGGCACTTCATTGGCGAAGCTTCCGAGCCAATCGATTCGGTTGATNAGCGTCGTGCATTGCGGATAGGTGCGCACTTCNCAGAGTTTNTCGTANCCGCGATGCATGTAACCCATGATCGGTTCTGCAACGACAACCTGTTCGCCGTCTAGTTGGCAGGCGATGCGGAGGGTGCCGTGGGTAGCTGGGTGCTGAGGCCCAATATTGAGCGTCATATCCCCGGTATCGAGCTCCACATTTACTCGTGCATCGGCGGCTTGCGCGCTGACGTATGCCATTTGTTCTCGGTCGGAGGTTGCGGTCATGCCCCGCCTCCGTTTGCTTCAAATGCGGCCATTACTTCGGCTTCAAGTTGTGCTTCTAAGTGTTCTGGTATCTCTTCGATATCAACCACACCCGGNCAAGGCTTTACCTGTCTTGCTAGAAGCGGGAAGTCTTTTCTTAGGGGGTGACCTTCGAATTCCGTGGGGAGATACAGCGGTTGTAGGGTTGGGTGGCCCCGAAAAGAGATCCCGAACATCTCATGGGTCTCACGTTCGTGCCAGTCAGCACCGGGGAACACGTCCCGAATGGTGTCCACCGTCATGTCGTCGCCGACATCCGATTTCAGGATCACTCCAACTTGGTCGCGAAGCGAGTAGAGCTGCATCAGCAGTTGGAATCGTGTGTCCCCACCGCCATATCCAGTTGAANTATCTATTTCGACTGGTTCCTCGTCTTCTTCGGTCAGACCGGCGTCAAATTCCGTGTCTTCGTATCTTCCTTCGGGCGCGATGTGCCAGTCGATTGCGGATAAGAAGCCAAAGTATTCGAATCCGGAGTTTNTTGAGATCATGGCGGCGTCCTGCCAAGCATCGATTTTCACCCGAAGCCATACATCCTCATGGGGGCGGAGATGCGATTCGATGAGGATGTCGCCAAGATTTTGGGATAGCTCGTTGAGCAGTTGTTCGCGCATGTCATCGACAGCGGGGGTCTCTTCCACAGCTTCTTCATCTGTCATGGATTCAACCCTCCACCACGATTGGTTGACCTTGCCATTTTTCCGTTATGTCTTCGGATTGGATTCGTTCTTGGAGTAGAACGATCCCTTCAAGCAAAGCTTCGGGGCGCGGCGGGCACCCTGGCACGTAGACGTCNACTGGGATTACTTGATCAACACCTTTTGTAACTGAGTAGCTATCCCAATACGGCCCACCACAGTTGGCACACGAGCCCATCGAAATAACATATTTGGGTTCGGGCATTTGTTCGTAAAGTCGCAGAATTACCGGAGCCATTTTGTCGGTTACGGTTCCCGAAATCACTACGAGGTCAGCTTGACGGGGACTTGCGGGGAAAGGAATGACCCCGAGGCGCATGACGTCGTAGCGAGGGGAGCCGAATGCTGCTCCCATCTCAATTGCGCAGCATGCAAGGCCCCATTGGTACACCCATAGCGATCGGGCGCGACCAAAGTTGAGTAACCAACTGAGGGGTTTGGGCATCTTNCCCTTATCAATGAGTCCCATTTAGGCCTCTCTCCTCATACCCACCTTAAGACTCCCTTACGCCAGGCATAGAAAAGGCCAAGAACAAGAATNAAGATGAAAATAGCCATTTCTACTAAACCGAAGGTCCCGTAGATCTCGAGNCGAGTCGCCCATGGGAAAATAAACACTGCTTCGACGTCGAATAGTACGAAGAGGACTGCGAAGACGTAGTACCGGATCTGGCTCTGGGCCCAGTCACCACCCACAGGATCAACACCGCTTTCATAAGCAATGAGTTTTTGTGGCGTGGGACGTTGGGGGCGAAGGATGCGCGCAATAGTGAGCATGGCCCCTGCCATTGCAATAGCAGCTACNCCAAAGATGCCAACGGTTAGGTAGCTCCGCAGTAATTCCGACACGATTACCGAGGCTAGCTAGGGGTTTCGGGACTTGCCAAAACCCGGCGCGGCGCCTCGTTCCGCGGGTTTCGGACGTAGTGAAAGTTATCGTGCCTGAGAGAGAAATGACGTGATTGTTGGGCACGATTCTTGTTTCTTGTTGCATACGGAAGCTGGTAGCGATTTAGCAAGTGTTTGGGACCTCACCCTCGAATCAAGATTGGAACTGCATCTTCGGCGAATTCAATGAGAAATTGTGGCACTAGACCCGCTATCAGGGTGAAACCGACCATCACAATCACTACAACCGTGGTGGTCCAGTGCCACGATGGAACACTGTCCTCATTTTCTTCATTGTCTACGTACATTGCCATGACAATGCGCAAGTACATGAATGCTCCTACTACAGCAGTCACCATTGCTAGGCCGGCCAGAACATAGTTTTCGTTGTTCACCGCAGCGGCGATCACTTGGAATTTTGCAACAAATCCTGANGTCGTCGGGATACCTGCTTGAGCTAATAGGAGGATCGTAAATCCAATTGCCAGAACTGGGCGAGAGCGACCCAGNCCTGCGTAATTTGTTAGCGGGTGCTCATCGTCTCGACCCATCGCTCCGACGACAGCGAAAGTGCCCAGAACCATAAAGGTGTATGTGAAGAGGTAGAAGAGGGCTGCTGCTGTGCCTTGGTCGGTGGCTGCCTGAACGGCGATGAGNACATATCCAGCGTGGCTTACTGAGGAAAACGCGAGCATCCGTTTAACGTCGTTTTGCAAGATCGCCATTACTGCGCCCACAACTAATGTCACTGCAGCCAGAACACTGACAATCGGCGTCCAATCAATGCGGTGGCTGGCAAAAGCCGCAAAGAAGATCCGCAAAAGAGCGGCGAATCCAGCTGCTTTAGCAACTGAGGCCATCCATCCGGTTACTGGGCTGGGAGCTCCCTGNTAGACATCAGGGGCCCAGAAGTGGAATGGGGCTGCAGCTACTTTGAACGACAGNCCGACAAGAAGAAGTGCCATGGCTGCCATGAGTAGATGTTGATCTCGGAAAACTACNGCGCCTAGATAGTCCCTGATGTGAATCAGATTGGTAGATCCAGTAGAGCCGTATGTGAGAGCTATGCCGTAGAGCAAGAACGCCGAACTGAAGGCACCTAATACGAAATACTTGATTGCCGATTCTCTCGCTTCTTGTCGCCGGTCGTGCATGGCGATCATCACATAAAGACCAATGGAGAGNGCTTCTAAACCAAGGAACATTACGACCAGGTCGTTTGCTGATGCCATGACGATGGCACCAGCTGCGGAACACAGTAAGAGGGCATGGAACTCAGGCGCATCAATACCTTCGTCATCTAGATAGCCGTGCGACAGTAGCGCTGTCGCCGCTAGCGCTATCAGAATGAGCATGGTGAAAAAGATGCTGAATCCGTCAATGCCGAAAGCGGAAGCTATCGAAGATGAAGGNCCATCTCTTTGAACGTCATTCCACAATCCCATGGCCACTATGTACGAAGTAATTGCAGCGCACACTGTGGTGACGGTCACGAAAACTGTAGAGCTTTGCTTGGGGGCGAGAGCAGAAANGAGCAGGATCAGCAGTGCCGCGCCTAGGAGAATCATTTGTGGGAGTAACGCCCACCAGTTAACTGATGGCCCGATAAACGCCAGAACGTTTTGGGTAGCCATTAGTGGTCATCCTCGGAGCTTGAATGATCGATAACGATGATCGGCTGCCCTAGGTCCGGTTCAACGAAGTCGGAGTGTTCTTCAAGATGAGAGATGAGATTGTGAACAGCAGGTTCTATTCGTTCAAGGACTGGTTTGGGATAGAGACCTAGGAAAACGATGCCGATNATGAAAGGCGCGAGCACTAGACCTTCTTTGAGGGTTAAGTCAGCGGTTTCTTGATCCTGAGCAGTCGGTTCGCCATGAAAAACTCGTTGGTAAGCCCAAAGCAAGTAAAGCGCTGCGAGTATGACGCCAGTTGCAGCGACGATGGTCCACCAGCGTCGGGTGTCATAGGAACCNATCAGGATCAAGAATTCGCCAACGAAACCGTTGAGTCCAGGCACACCTATTGACGAAAGCATTACTACCGTGAAGAAGCCCGCAAAAATTGGTGCTGCCGACTGAATACCGCTTAGTTCTTCAATCGCTCGGGTTTGCCGTCTTTCGTAGAGCATTCCCACAAGAAGGAACAGAGCACCAGTTGACAAACCGTGGTTAATCATCTGTAGCACTCCNCCTTCCAAACTTTGGGTGGTGAAGGCAAAGATGCCTAGGACAATGAAACCCATGTGGGCCACAGAAGAATATGCAACTAGACGCTTTAGGTCTTTTTGCATTGTCGCAACAATCGCTCCGTATATGACTCCGANGACGCCCAACGTTGCCAACGTNGGCGCCGCCCAGACTGAGGCTTCGGGAAACAGGTACAACCCGAAGCGCAATAGCCCATAAGTACCTAGTTTCAACATGACTGCGGCAAGAACTACTGAGCCGGCTGTCGGCGCTTGGGTGTGAGCATCTGGGAGCCAGGTATGAACCGGGAAGACCGGAACTTTNATCACAAAGGCAAGCGCGAATGCTAGAAAACACAGTCGGGCTGTGTTNGTTGAAAGTGCTTGTCGTTCGGCGAGTTCAACCACGCTGAAAGTGACACTTTGGTCGCCCGCGCTCAAGGTGGCAACACTCACTATTGCTACAAGCATTAGCGCCGAACCCGCCATTGTGTANAGGAAAAACTTTGTTGCCGCGTATCTTCTGTCGTCGTAACCCCAGCCCCCGATGAGCATGTACATGGGTACCAAGACGATTTCAAACATGACGAAGAAGAGGAAGAGGTCGAGCGCGAGGAATGCACCAAAAGAGCCGGCCTGCAACAGCAATAACCACGCCGTGTAGGGCTTGGGGTCGTGATGTGGATCAACTGCGACAAGGACTATTGGTGTGATCAAACCTGTGAGCACTACCAACCACAGGGANATTCCATCGACACCTACATGCCAGTTAATACCCAGACTAGGGATCCANGATTGGATTGATTCAAACTGAAAATCAGATTGGTGAATCGAGAATTGGGCCATTACGTAGAGCGACAAAGCTGCTGCTATTGAAGAAAAGAGAGCTCCGATTGGTCGCATTAGCTCAGGCCGACTGTTGGGCAGGAGGACAACTACTAATGCGCCAATGATCGGTANCAAGATCAGGGCATTCAACACCGGGAAAGACGATGCGCTCTGCGCAGCGATAAGACTCATCACAGCAATCCCCATGCCAGAAGAACGAGGATCGCTAGAGCCCCAAGAGCGACTGCTACTGCGTAGTTGCGCATGTATCCCGATTGCGTCGGTTGGATCAGCTGACCAAGCTTCATGATTGCGCGCCCTACTCCGTTGACACCACCGTCNACTATTCGGCGGTCGAAATCAGCGGTTTTTTGGAAACCGGATGTGCCCGGACCGCCGACAACTCGTGCGTAGGAGGCATCAACGTACATAGCGTTTTCAAGAAATTCGGGTTCTAAGCGATCCGTGGGTATGCGGTGCTTCATCCAAGTCAGCACTGCGACAGAGATGCCTATGAGGCCGGCAGCTACAGAGATAACTGCCAAGGCGATCTTGGTGCCAGTTCCTGANGAAAAGTGGTGTGGGTGGTGAAAGATGGGTTCCAAGAAGTGTTCGAGCACTAGCCAGTCTTTGACTAGTGGCAGGTTTATTGCTCCTCCTACCGCCGCTGCGACAGCGAGTACGCATAGCGGGGTCGTCATGGTCCATGAAGACTCGTGGGGATGAACGTCGTCGTCCCATCTCTGGTCACCGAAGAACACCAGAATTACTTGTCTGCTCATGTAATACGCCGTTAGTAAGGCCGTTACGAGTCCAACNACCCAGAGCAGAGGACCGATATTTTTCTGCTCCCATGCTGCTAGGAGAATTTCGTCTTTAGACCAGAACCCTGCGAATGGGGGAACGCCTGCTATCGCCAACCACCCGACAATAAAGGTGGCAGCAGTTATTGGCATTGCGATACGCAACGCGCCCATCTTTCGCATGTCTTGTTCGTCATGCATGCCATGGATTACCGAACCAGAGCCTAAGAACAGCAGGGCCTTGAAGAAGGCGTGCGTGATTACGTGGAAGATTGCGGCTACATANGCTCCTGAACCGATTGCTAGGAACATGTACCCCAGCTGGCTAACGGTCGAATAGGCCAAGACTCTTTTGATGTCATGCTGGGCGACTGCGCACAGGGCCGCAAAGAGTGCTGTCGTCGCGCCGATGACCGCTATGACGAGCAGAGCGTCATCTGTCAACACGTTGTTCATCCGCACTAGGAGATAGACACCCGATGTCACCATGGTCGCTGCGTGAACCATCGCTGAAACTGGTGTCGGTCCTTCCATGGCATCGGGTANCCATACGTAAAGCGGGAGTTGGGCGGATTTGCCAGCGGCGGCGACGAAGAGAAGTAGCGAGACCGCTGTGCCAGTTGCTGCAGACATCGCTGGTGAGTTTGAAATTTCGGTGTAGGTGACTGTTCCCAGGGCAGACCAGATTGCAAAGGTCGCGATCATGAATCCCCAATCACCAACGCGGTTGGTGACGAACGCCTTCTTTCCGGCGGTGGCCGCAGACTCTCGTTGATGCCAGAAAGAAATGAGGAAATAGGAGCAGGCTCCCACGCCTTCCCAGCCCAGAAACGTGACCACTAAGTTGTTGCCGAAGACGAGCATGAGCATCGAGAACAAGAAAAGATTTAGATACAAAAAGAACTTTGAGTACTTCTCATCTCCGTGCATGTAGCCAATTGAGTACAAGTGAATGAGCGCTCCGACGCCAGTGACGAACAGGGCCATGGTGATGGACAAGGGGTCAACTAGGAACCCTGCTTCAACTTTTAGGGATCCAGCTGGTAGCCATTCGAAAAGAACAAATTCATAGGATCGACCTCCACCGTGAGAGTCTTTACCTAATAGGCCGATCAAAACGATGAAGGTCGCTAAGAAAGAAGCTCCGGCGAAAGCGGTAGCAATCCACCCTGCACGAGGCTCTCCGAGTAGGTGCCCAGTTGCAAGAAGAATAAGAAATCCCAGGAGTGGGAGTGTCGGAATAAGCCACACTAATTCGACCATCCGTTAGCCCCTCAACGTCGACAAGTCATCGGCTGTTGTGCCGGGGCGTCGTCGCAAGATTGCAACCACTAGCCCTAATCCAACTACTACTTCAGCTGCNGCTACGACCAGAACGAAGAAGACGACTGTCTGTCCTCCGATGTCATCGAGTCTTTGTGCGAAGGCCACGAGGCTGAGGTTGACGCCGTTCAACATGAGTTCGACACACATCAGCATGACGAGCGGGTTTCTACGAATGAGTAAGCCTGTGCCGCCGATCACGAAAAGGAGGGCGCCTAAGACGAGGTACCAGCCGGTCGTTACGTCCATTAGTTTTCGCCTCGCTCTTCAACGAGTGGCGGTTCCGATTGCGAGGGCTTTCGAGCGAGAACGACTGCGCCGATCACTGCAATGACAAGAAGTAGTGATGTCAATTCGAACGCATAGACATGATCGGAGAATAGGGATCTGGCTAGAAGACGCACATTTTCTGCCGTTGAGGCTGACCCACCCACGGCTTTTGCCCCAGTTACAGGTTCACCCACGACAACGATTAGCGACCCCAGGACCAGCAGAGAACCTGCTCCAAAAACTAAGGCGGCCCAACGTTGGCCCGGCAGTATTGACAGTTCTAGGTCTTGAGCTCGATCTACACCCAAGAGCATGATGACGAAAAGAAAGAGGACGACAATCGCTCCTGCGTAGACAATCACTTGAACCGCTGCGAGGAAGTGCGCTTCTTGCGCTACGAATTGGACAGCAATTCCGAACAGCGTCATTACCAACATCAAGGCAGAGTGGACCGGATTTCGAGCGAGAATGACCCCTAGTGCGCCGGTCAAGCAAACACCGGCTGCAATGAAAAAGACGAGTGCGTCGACCATTAGTGGCTGGCTCCTGAGTGACCGTCTTCTTCTGTATTGCTCCCGGCGTCATCTTGTTCGGGACGGTNGTGTTGGCCCATTTCGGGGGCACGGATTCCATACCCCAGTTCCCCACTCCAACCCGCTCGATTTTGATAGTCAGGATTTCCTGATGGTGCTGTGGCTCTCATCCAGCCCGAGGTAGCTAGATCATCTCCTTCGTGCCACAGTTCCCAAGGTTGACGTTGGGGAAGTCCATCATCACCGACAACCAATTCATCTTTTGTGTATATGGCATCAGTCCGATTGCNGAAACTGAATTCAAATAATTTGGATTCAGTGATGGCCTCTGTCGGGCAGGCTTCAACACAAAGATCGCAATGGATGCAGCGTAGATAGTTGATTTCGTAGACGTAGCCATAACGTTCACCCGGTGAAACCGGATCAGTTTCGGGATTATCTGCGCCGCGGACGTAGATGCACCTAGCTGGGCATACACCGGCACATAGCTCGCAGCCGATGCACTTTTCCATACCGTCTTCGTATCGATTGAGAACGTGCCTTCCATGGAACCGAGGTGGCTTAGGGCGTTTTTCTTTCGGATACTCAGTGGTAACTCTCTCTTCGAAGAGTTTCTTAAAGGTCACCTTGAAGCCTGCGAGATATCCCATTACGCGTCTTCCAATTCTTCTCGGTAAACACGGTCTCCCGCTCGAAGCGCTGCCAACAGCAATGCAGTGCCTACAGCAAGCGCCACAATCGCAGATCCGTAGGTAACTACCCAATTCCAGTCATACGCTGCGCGTAATTCTTTGAGACTGATGAACATCAGCCAGAAGAGNATCAACGGGATTAGAAGCTTCCATCCGAGATGCATGAGTTGGTCGTAGCGGAGCCGAGGAAGGGTCGCTCTAAACCAAACGAAAACGAACAAAAACGCCAGTACTTTNAGTAGGAACCACACGGTCGGCCAGAACCATGTCATGCCGAACAGAATTGGTCCTGCAGGTCCCCCGAAGAAGAGGGTCACCATGATTGCCGACATGGTGATTACATTCATAAATTCNGCGAGAAAGAACAATGCGAACCTAATTGACGAGTATTCAGTGTGGAAGCCTCCCACCAACTCTTGTTCGGCTTCGACGAGGTCAAAGGGAGGGCGATTCAATTCGGCGGTAGCTGCGATTAAGAACACCACGAATGGGACGATCCCAGACGAAATCAANAACCATCTAGTGACGCCACCTGATTGCGCAGCCACTATTCCNTGCGTCGAAAGCGTGCCAGCTAGAACTACGACAACGACCGTAGCCATGCCAAGAGCGGCTTCATAGGAAATGGCTTGAGCGGATGCTCGCACGGATCCAATCAGTGGGTATTTCGAGCCCGAGGCCCATCCAGCAAGCATCACGCCGTATACAGCTATTGATGACATGGCTAGTAGAAGAAGAATTCCGATAGGCGGATCTGCTACCTGCAGGAAGGTTTCCCGACCAAAAATTGTGACTGTGCCTGAGTCCCCTCCTCCAAAAGAACCCCCTATGGGCACTACTGCGAAGGAAAGGAACGCTGTGACTGCTGAAATATATGGCGCTAGTCGAAATATCAGTGGATCTGCGTTTTCTGGACGAAGGTCTTCTTTAAAAAAGAATTTGACCCCGTCGGCAAACGTTTGGAGTAATCCCCAGGGGCCTGCAACATTAGGGCCTATCCGATTTTGCATGTCTGAAATGAGCTTCCGCTCAAACCAGACCATGAACATCGTTGCAACCAGAAGGAAGGTGAAAGCGACCAGGACCTTTATGAGCATGATGCCCAGATCTGTCAGATCAACCCCGTCGAGGTAGAGCGGATCCCCCGTCATACGGTTTCTATCCGGATGTCATTTACCATGGCGTCTGCATCGATAAAGCGGTTGGCGCCGCCACCCGGTTGGTTGAACGGCAACATGGCCGTACCACGTTCAATATTCTCGTCCGCAATAGCGGTGATTATTTCGGTGGATCGCGTCGAAATCACACGAACATCAGCCCCACTTGAAATGCCNAGACGTTGGAGGTCGTTGGGGTGCACTCTTAGGGTGGGTGCTTCGGCAAGCGGCTGAAGTGAGGGGCTATACGTTGTAGCTGTNGCAGCGTCCCAGAGTTTGCGACCACTGACGAGTCGCAGCCCATATCCGTCTGCTACCGGTGGTGTTGCGGGGGCTGGGAGGTCTAGTTCGATCGATGATCGTTGCACGAGAATTCCCTCGTGCGCTTCCGAACTTTCCACTCTTTCCAGAGTGACATCGGAGTGGCTTGGGGCGACTCGTTCAATTTCTCGCCATATTTCTTCTTTCGAACCTAGGGCTAAGTCGCCGCCGAGCCGCCATGCGAGTTCGGTTGCAATCATCCAGTCATCTCNGGTCGATCCGGGGGAAGTGATCTTTTGGGTGAGTCTGCTTATACGACCTTCNATATTGGTTGTCGTGCCTCCTTGTTCTCCATACGCAGTCGCTGGTAGTACGACATCAGCCTGCGCAACTGAGTCAGTGACAAATGTGTCGACGGCGATAAGGGTTTTGACTTTTTGTATCGCTTCGGCTGCGAGGTTGCGGTCGGGGAAGTCCGATAAGGGATCGGCCCCTATCAAAATCAGAGTATCTAGGTCTCCTGACGCCGCTGCGCGGAGCATCTCGGTTGTGTTAAGCCCTTTAGATGTTGGGACTGTGTTCCAGTTCTCCGATAGTGCAGACGTGGGTTGGTTGAGACGCGTTCTACCGGGGAGAATGCCGGGAGCTAGCCCCATATCGAGCGCGCCACGCACATTGCCTCGTCGTAACGCTGGGAGAAATGTCGCGTGTGGAAGTTCCGCTCGGATCGTCGCGGCTAACGACAAGGTTGGCTCTTCAGATTCAGCCAACGATGCTCGACCTATGACTACTACCAGTGAGCCTTCTTTGAGTTGTTTAGCTAAAGGATCGTCGCTTCCGAGGAGTTCGTCTAAAACTTTGGCGGTTTCGCCTGGGGCGCAGCGTATAGATCGGTGTGCGTAGGGTTCGATACCTGTCGGGGTCGGTCCTATTTCTACGACCTTGGTGCGACCTTTTGTTGCTGCGCCGCGCAGTCGTAAATGCAGTATCGCTAGTTCTTCCTTGATATCTGGTCCTACAACAAGAACCGTGTCTGCGTTGCATGCTTCTGCGATGGTCGCCAATGGCAAAGCAAGAACTATTTCGGCCGGNAATCCGTCACCTAATTGCGCATCTACGTTGTCTGTGCCTAAAACAGACTTCGCGAACTTTGACCACGCATAGGCGTCTTCATTGGTCANTCTCGATCCTCCGATGAGTCCGACGCGTTCGGGTCCTGCTTGTTGTATTGCTTCAGCAGCGATAGCCAGGGCAGAGCCCCAGTCGCTTCCCAATAACTGTCTTTGATCATCNTTGTCCCGAATTAGAGGCGTCGTTAAGCGATGGTCGCTATTGGTGGATTCGAAGTTGAAGCGTCCTTTGTCACACAACCAACCATGGTTGACCGATTCGACGTCTACTCCGAGGTATCGGACCAATTCGTTTCTGGATGATTCGACGGCGACACGACATCCCATAGAGCATGTGGTGCAAGTTGATTCGACCTGCTCAAGATCCCAAGGACGAGCTTTAAATCGGTAGGGNGCGGCTGTTAGTGCGCCTACGGGACAGATCTGGACTGTATTTCCAGAGAAATAGGAACTAAATGGTTCGTCGGGGAATGTGAGTACTTGGGTGGCGTTTCCTCTTTCCGTGAAGTGGATGAGGGGATCGCCAGCAACCTCATCGGCAAATCGGGTGCATCGGTCNCAAAGGATGCAGCGTTCGCGGTCTAAATGAACAAGGTCGGAAATTGGGATTGGTTTTTCATAGTGGCGTTTTTCTTCGACNAAACGAGATTCGCCTGGCCCGTAAGCCATTGTTTGGTCCTGGAGGGGGCACTCTCCGCCCTTGTCGCATACCGGGCAATCCAAAGGATGGTTAACCAGAAGGAATTCGAGGATGCCTTCTTGCGCTCTTTTGGTGTCTTCTGATTCCGTGTCTACCGACATTCCGTCCGCGACTGGGACCATGCATGATGGCTGCAGCATTGGTCCGCGACCGGTGTCCACGTCGACCAGACACATGCGACACATACCGACTGGAGACATTCTTTCGTGATAGCAAAATCTGGGAATGTGGACTCCGGCTCGGTCAGCTGCGGCAATGAGCATCTCACCGGGTTGCGCTTCGACTTGGATGCCGTTGATGGTGACGTTGATTTCATTTGGTGCTGATTCAGACATCGACGGCCACCTCAATCATTGTTGGCTCATCGTTGCCTGCAACTTTGGNTTCGAATTCTTCTCTGAACAGCGTGAGCGCCGAGTGGATTGGAGCGAATGCTGAGGGACCGACAAAGCAAATAGTGGTCATCCGGTAAGGGAATGGCACCGCTTCAATTCCCTTTGAAGCGACTGCTGCGTGAGGGAAGTCGCCGGGACAAATTGTCTCTCCTACTTCGATTAGTAGATCAAGGTCACGGGTCGTTCCGCGTCCTTCTACTACTCGTCGNAGTATTTGTTCGAGCCAGGTGCCCCCTTCTCTACAAGGGACGCATTTACCGCATGATTCATGTGCATAGAACTTGGTGAGCGTGAGAGCGGCGGCTGGGATGTCGGTTGTTTCATCCATCACCATGATCGCACCTGATCCCAGCATGGATCCTTGAGGGCCAACATGGCTGGCTTCGAAGGGCAAGTCAAGTTGTTCGGGTGTGAACCACGGGGCTGAACCNCCACCGGGAACGAACGCTTTTAGTTGGTTGTCATTACGAATACCGCCACACATGTCGGTTCCATAGAGCAGATCTCGGAATGTTGTGGTGCCGTTGATGATCTCATAGACCCCTGGACGTTTAACGTGCCCGCTAACGGCCACCATTCGCGTACCCGGCGANGTCTCGGTACCAATTGCGGTAAANGCCTGAGCTCCGTGTTCAAGTATCCATGGAAGATTTGACAGAGTTTCGACGTTGTTGACGATGGTTGGCTGCCCGTACAAACCGATTGATGCCGGAAANTAAGGGGGCTTTAGCCGAGGCATCCCGCGGTTGCCTTCGAGACTTTCAATTAGTGCTGTCTCTTCGCCTACTACGTAGGCTCCCGCACCCCAGTGCAGAACTATGTCAACTGAGAACTNGCTGTCCTGAATATTTTTACCCACATAGCCCGCTGCATAGGCGTCGTTAAGCGCTTGGGCGACACGTTCTTGCGCTACCGCCATTTCTCCTCGGATATAGAGGAANCATTGGCTTAATCCAACTGCNTAGCAGGCAATTAAACATCCTTCGATGAGTTGGTGCGGGTCCAATTCCATTAGCAGCCGGTCTTTGTATGTTCCAGGCTCGGATTCGTCGCCATTAACCACTAGGTATCGGGGCCACACTTCTGGAGGGCAAAATCCCCATTTGACTCCNGCTGGGAATCCCGCTCCTCCTCGGCCTAAGAGTGTTGCGTCACGGACTTCGTTGTGAACTTCTTCTGGTTTTTGTTGGAGGGCTTTCTTTAGTCCTTGATAACCGCCTGTGGCTTCATATCGCGCAAGTGTGTAGGAGTCTTCGTAGTCAAAGCGTGATGTCACTATTCGAGGCGTTGTGTTCGCAATAAAGCCTGGAGCATGGGGGATTGGAGTTCCTGCCATCTCAGTCATTATTGGCCCCTGCTTCGCTGAGCCACACCGGCGCAGATACAACGTCTTCTGGTGGTGTGGTACCTACAAACTTGTCCTCGGGGATGTGTTGTCGAATCTGGGACAAGACACCGTGTTCGGGGATGTCCGTATCAGATACNGCGAGGTCTTCGACGAGTTGNTCGAATTGTTCNGGGGTTACTCGGTACTGATGTCGATAGTTGACCTGTAAGCAAGGCGCTTCAGTACATGCTGCTTGGCATTCTGCCCCTTCAAGTGTGAACAGACCATCGGCTGTGGATCCGCCCGATTTCACTCCGAGNCGCGATTCAGCGTGCTTCATCAAGTCCCCTGCCCCCATCAAGGCACATGACATGGTTGTGCAGATGTTGATGACGTATTTGCCTACGGGCTTNCGCTTAAACATCTCATAGAAAGAACAAGTGCCGAGGACTTCTGCGCTGGTCGTGCCTACTAACTCAGCGATTTCTGTCATTGCCTCATCAGTGACCCATCCCTCTTGTTCCTGCGCTAGATGTAAAAGGGGGATCATCGCGGAACGGGGCTTGGGATATCGACCGATGATTTCTTGCGCTAGTTCCGAGTTTTCCTCTGTAAAAAATTTCATCGGTCNACCTCCCCCATGATGGGGTCAATCGACGAAATGACAGCTATTGCATCNGCTAAAAGGCCACCATGCATCATGTGTGGAAGGGTTTGTAAGTTCACAAATGAGGGGGCGCGAATATGCATCCTTTGAGGCTTGGGGCCGCCATCGGATACCAAGTAACAGCCTAATTCACCTCTNGGGGACTCAACGGCGGTGTAAGTCTCGCCAGGCGGCACCTTGAAGCCTTCAGTGAAGATTTTGAAGTGGTGAATAAGTGCTTCCATTGATTCGTCGATGCGTGCCCGGGGTGGGGGCGTAACTTTGCGATCTTCGGTTCGGTAGGGNCCGTCGGGCATCAGTTCTATGCATTGTTCAACAATTCGCATCGATTCTCGAATTTCGTTGAGTCGGATCGCATACCGATCAAAGGTGTCCCCGTAGGTCCCAACCACAATGTCGAACTCAACCTGGTCATAAGCCAGATAAGGCATAGATCTTCGAAGATCCCATGCGTATCCCGTGGATCGTAATATCGGACCAGTTGCGCCTAGAGCCAGTGCTTCTTCTGTTGTGATTACTCCGATGCCCTGGGTTCGTTCTCGCCAAATCGGCTGACCAGTCATCAGAACATCGAATTGCTCGAGNCGTTCTGGCAGAACATCAAGGATGCTTCGTATATCTTCACGCCANCCNTCNGGGAGGTCCGCAGCGACGCCTCCAGGNCTGATGTAGTTATGGTTCATTCGAAGCCCGGTNACNTTTTCGAAGAAGCGGAGAACTTCTTCTCGTTCTCGCCATCCGTAGATCATCATTCCGACGGCGCCGAGGTCCATACCNTTTGTGGCAAGAAACANTAGATGCGANGACATCCGATTGAGTTCACACATCAGCATNCGGATCCACGTTGCTCGGTCGGGAATCTCGACTTCAAGTAACGACTCAACAGCTANCGAAAAGGTNAGNTCTGTAAACAGTGGNGANGCATAGTCCATCCGAGTGACATTCGTTGGGCCTTGCAANTACGTGAGGTCCTCTGCGGTCTTTTCCATTCCAGTGTGNAAGTAGCCAATGACAGGTTTTGAGCGGAGGACTGTCTCTCCTTGCAACTCCATGGTGACTCGAAGAACTCCATGAGTGGATGGGTGTTGCGGGCCCATATTGATGATCATTCGNTCNTCGTCGGGATCTACGACAGATGCTCTTTCTTCNGCTTCTGTTTCNGACATTCTGAGAACAGCGTCACGGTTGCGAAGGTGATCNAGCTTGGTCATCTGCCGTCCACNGCCTTGAATTGAACGGGGATGCGNCCCATGGAGAANTCTTTACGAAGGGGGTGTCCTTCCCAGCCATCNGGCAGAAGAATCGGGGTGGGGTCAGGGTGGCCTTCGAATTGCAGACCGAACATATCGGCTGCTTCTCGTTCCATCGCTTCCGCACCTGGATGGATATCGCTGATACTGGCAATGTGAGGTGAGGNTTCAGAAATTTGAACNCTNATTCTGACNCGTCGCGCNGCTCCAAGATCTANCAAGTTNACTACTAATTCGAACCGTTCAGGAGAGATAGATGGGGGTAATACGCGTGAGTCGTTGCNNAGATAGTCAGCACCGCATAGGTCGACACAGACTTCATACCCTTCNNCTNTCAGNGTTTCGATAAGTGNTNGGTAATCGTCTTCTTGGGGATGGAGAACTGTTTGACCNCTGCTTTCAGTGACTGGACAGCCGTGAAGATTTTTTTGGTCATCTTGAGTGGCTTCTATTTCTTCAGNTTCANCTTGTTCATCGTCGGTCGGCTCTCTCATTTCAGTCATATAGGCCCCCGGTTCGAATCACAACCGGTTCTGGTTGGGCATCTATGGCGTGTTCGTGCCCCAACTCAATTTCCGCTCCTCTCCCCGTGGCGGCACGTCGTTGGGTGAGTTCGCCTGTACGAATCTTTTCGTGTAGCGCGAGGATCGCATGTAACAGTGTCTCGGGGCCGGGCGGACAGCCAGGGGCATAGATGTCAACCGGGACTACTTGGTCCACGCCTTGCACGATTGCATAGTTGTTAAACATGCCGCCGCTGGACGCGCACACACCCATGCTGATAACCCATTTTGGTTCCATCATCTGGTCGTAGATCTGTCTCAGGACGGGAGCCATTTTCTGACTTACTCGCCCAGCTACGATCATTAGATCTGCTTGTCTTGGCGAGGCTCGGAAGGTTTCCATTCCGTACCGCGCCATGTCGTAGTGGGCTGTACCGGTGGCCATTATTTCTATTGCGCAACATGCGAGACCGAAAGTGGCGGGCATCAAACTCCGGCGGCGGGCCCATTTAACAAGCTCTTCAACGGGCGCGGTGATGATGTTGTGTCCTAGACCTGCGAGTCCATCATCGCCTAATCCAAGCTTGTGCTTAATGTCGGATAAGTCAGCCATTAAGCCGCCTCGGAGTCATCAGTGGTGGTTACTAAATCTATTCGTCCTTCAAGCCCCACCTTTCTGATAGTGGAGGCTGTGGTTCGTTCAGGGCTAATGGCTGGCGTCTGTATGCGGCGACCGGGACCCCAGTTCAAACCACCTTTGGCCAATTCGTAGACAAAGGAAAGGAAGAAAATGCCGGCGAAAATAGTCATCGCAACTAAACCGTAAAGACCGAGTTCGTCATTGGCTACGGCCCACGGGTAGAGGAAGACAATTTCGATATCGAACATAATGAAGAGCATCGCAACCAAATAGAACTTGACTGGAAATCGCTCAGGAATAGCGGCTTGATCTGTGATCCCGCATTCATAGGCGGATCTTTTTGCGAGTGTGTTTCGTTCTGGAGCTAGAAGGCGGGAGGCGATAATGCTCAATAAGACAAAAAGGACCCCAAGTATTCCTAGGGTCAGAACCGGGAGATACTGCTCCATCTCAATTTGCCCCTTCCCCTATTCAGTTCCTGCTGCTTCCCGGACAGCCCATATGGCCTGATCCCGTCGGTGGAGGTGGTAGCAACCTAAACCAAAGAGCAAACCTGAGAAGATCGTGACCAATGCGGGACGCAACCGGAGGTTGCCTTGGTCTCGCACCATTACAACCGTATATATAGGCGCTGAGTCGTCTAGTACTGCTTCTGGCAACAGAACCTTGCCGTCGTCACCCAGCTTGTTGGGATCGATGTCTGGGGTGGGTTTGTACGGCTGCAGTTGCACTGCCGAATAATGTGGTCGACCTCGGCTAGGGATGAAGTATTGGGTTACAGCGTTATCCGGTATGCCAAAAGGTCGGTAACGTTCGCCGCCGATTCGCATTACTCGGTGAACTTGGTAATCCGTTGCAGCACTGAACAAACAAGTGTTGACTGTTTCTAAGCGACGAGGGTCTGTGTCGCTACAAACGACAGCTGCATCTGCTGTTGCTCGAGCATCCGGTGAGATCACAACTTCCCAACCACTACCTGGT
>PBOM01000042.1 GCA_002724355.1 Actinomycetota bacterium
AGCAGGTCCCAAGGGTTGGGCTGTTCGCCCATTAAAGCGGTACGCGAGCTGGGTTTAGAACGTCGTGAGACAGTTCGGTCCCTATCCTCTGTAGCCGTAGGAGATTTGAGAAAGGCTGTCCCTAGTACGAGAGGACCGGGATGGACGCAGCTCTCGTGTGCCAGTTGTTCCGCCAGGAGCATGGCTGGTTGGCGACCTGCGGAAAGGATAAGCGCTGAAAGCATCTAAGCGCGAAACCTGTTTCGAGATGAGATCTCCCACTGGATAACCAGGTAAGGCCCGTGGCAGACCACCACGTTGATAGGCCGGATGTGTAAGCGCGGCGACGTGTTCAGCAGACCGGTACTAATCGGCCGAGGGCTTGGGCTCGATACTCAGCTTCGAGAAAACAAACCCGCGAAAACAAAGAATCGTGCATCGCTATGAAGTGCTCAGGGACAGCAGTCCCTCGCACATCTCGACTCTGGTCACCCAGAGCGAACCAAGAACGTGCTTCCTCCCAGCGAGGTAAGCGCAACATATTTCTGGTGGTTATGGCGGCAGGGATACACCCGTTTCCATTCCGAACACGGAAGTTAAGCCTGCCAGCGCCGATGGTACTTGGGGGAAGACCCCCTGGGAGAGTAGGACGCCGCCAGATTTTCTCTAAGAAGGGCCTCTTTCCCCCTCGTCACAATCCGACGAGCAGGGTTGAAAGGGGCCCTTCGTAGTTAATCCCTCCGCAATAGACGAAGTATCTATCAATTGTTTGTAGGTAGAGGCCGTACCATGGTCATTTGTGAACAATCGGAGCGGTCGTCCGCGCAGCACCGGTCGCAAAGACCAAAAACAGCCCCAAGGCAACAAAAGGGGTAACCGAAATGGCCCTGCGCGATCACGGAGCAACAACCAAGACCGCGACCGTCGAAAACCGTCAAATGGTCGAGACGGAAATATTCATCGCCCAGGACATGGAGTAGAAAAACCAGAACGGCACTTCGGGCAAAACGCCCGCGGCTCTAACTGGGGAGGAGTTGCGCGACGGGCAGCGCACAACGCCAGCATCGACCAAGGAGGCCCTCGCCCTCCCAGCGAAGACCCCTCGCCACCACCGAAACGAGATGACGATGTTTGGCAACGTGTCGACAAGAAATCACGATCCGCTCAACCTCGACGCCGCAACCAAAACGTTCCAACACCAGAACTTGATNCCAGTCAAACGAAGCACCTGTCGAAGGTAGAACGTGACCGTCTGACTCGAAACATCGCAACCGCAGGAGACCATTTTCTAGCGGAGCGATTCGGTGAGGTGGAAAAGATCACACGACAGCTCCTAAAAAAACATCCCACCGTCGCGGAAATTCATGAATTACATGGTCTGACTATGTATCGCCTTGGTAAGTGGAGCGACGCGTTGGAACGACTCGAACACTTCAGCCAAATGACCGGAGACGTCGACCAATTCCCAGTTATGGCCGATTGTCATCGAGCGCTCGGAGAGATCGAATCAGTTCGAAGACTTTGGGATGAATTGCGAGCAGCGGGTCCCGAACCGTCAATCTTGACTGAAGGGCGGATAGTCATGGCTGGAGCGTTAGCTGACACGGGTGACGTACCAGCTGGAATACGGTTGTTAGAGAAAGGGCCAATAAAGACTAAACGGGCCCGCGAGTACCATGTAAGACTCTGGTATGCGCTCGCAGATCTCTACGAACGAGGCGGGGATCACCAAAAAGCCCGTCGAGGATTTGAACGAATCCAACAAGTTGAGCCGAGCTACGCAGACGTATCTGACCGCCTTGAGTCGCTCTCATAACGCTGATACGGACTTAACTTCAGATTGTGGCAATGGCCTCAACCTTTTCCTCAGATCTCGCGGCTACGATCTGCTTCGGCCCGTCGGCCGCGAATTGACCCACCTACTCGCTACCTAAGGAGTCGTCTCGTGAGCCTCGACATTGAAGGATTACTAGGAGATCAGGCGACCTATCTCTTGGACCATAAATGCGAGACCATCTCGCAAAATCTACTCACACTTCCCGGTCCTGATTTTGTGACCGAAATACTGTCGGGAACAGACCGCTCGCCCCAAGTGATGCGCAACATGCAAGCGTTGTTTAACAGCGGCAGACTTGCGGGCTCAGGTTATGTCTCCATCCTCCCTGTAGACCAAGGAATAGAACACTCTGCGGCGGCTTCGTTTGCCCCCAACCCCATTTACTTCGACCCCGCAAATATTGTTGAACTTGCGATAGAGGGCGGGTGCAACGCAGTCGCAACAACCTTTGGGGTGTTGGGATCAGTGAGCCGTAAATACGCCCATCGAATTCCATTCATCGTCAAGTTGAACCACAACGAACTGCTCACATACCCGTCGACCTACGACCAAATCATGTTCGGCTCAGTGGAACAGGCATACGACCTCGGAGCGGCCGGAGTGGGCGCCACGATCTACTTCGGGAGCGATGAAAGCGGACGCCAAATTCAAGAGACCGCTGAAGCATTTGAAAAAGCGCATCAGCTAGGCATGTTCACGGTCTTGTGGTGCTACCTGCGAAACAGCGCAATTGACACCGACGACCAGGACAACCACGTCGCAGCCGACGCAACTGCCCAAGCGAACCACATCGGCGTCACCATCGAAGCTGACATCATCAAACAAAAGCTTCCAGAGAACAACGGCGCATTTAACCTGATCAAAGGGTTCGGCAAGACCCACCCAGATGTGTACGAGAAGTTGACATCGGACCACCCAATAGACCTCTGTCGCTGGCAGGTCGCCAATTGCTACATGGGTCGCGTGGGGCTAATCAACAGCGGCGGGGCTAGCTCTGGAGCAACCGACATGGCCGAAGCCGTTATGACAGCTGTTGTCAATAAAAGGGCCGGCGGCCTTGGACTGATATCAGGACGCAAAGCTTTCCAACGCCCTATGGGAGATGGAGTCGAATTACTTAACGCAATTCAAGATGTCTATCTCAATGAATCAATTACCATCGCATGAACCGACAATATGAAGAGCTACGCATTAAGTGAGTATTTGACTCTCTACGCGTATATTCTTCGGAGTCGGACCACCACCACCCCCCGGGAGGGTCTGTGACCGATACAGCACCTCGAGAACTTCCGCTTCAAGAACTAGATGAAGTCATCATCCGATTTGCCGGCGACTCCGGCGACGGTATGCAGTTGACCGGTGACCAGTTCACCAGCATCTCCGCCGCCTTAGGTAACGACTTAGCGACGTTGCCGGAGTTCCCAGCAGAGATCCGNGCTCCCCAAGGAACATTGGCCGGAGTATCAGCGTTCCAAGTTCGCATATCAGATTTCGCTATTACAACACCAGGTGACGCACCCACGGTCCTAGTCGCTATGAACCCAGCTGCGCTTAAAGCGCAACTGCATAATGTGGTTCAAGGCGGAGCAATCATTATCAACACCGATGCGTTCAACGAACGCAACCTGGAAAAGGCTGGCTATGAGAGCAATCCCCTTGAGGATGGCTCACTTGAGGGTTACAGAACCTACCCAGTACCGATGAGTCAAATCACCAGAGACGCGGTTGCCGAACACGGAGTCAAACCACGAGACGCTGAAAGATCCAAAAACTTCTTCGCTCTAGGCCTCATTTCATGGATGTACACCCGCCCTGTCGAGCCGACGATGGAATTCATCAACACCAAATTCAGCGGCAAAGAACTAGTTATTAAGGCCAACGAAGCAGCTTTCCACGCCGGATACAACTTCGGGGAAACAGCTGAACTCTTTGAGTCCCACTACGAAATNAAACCAGCGNCGCTGCCGTCAGGCGAATACACCAATGTCAACGGAAACACAGCGTTGGCATGGGGCTGCGTTGCTGCGGGTCAGCTCGCTCGGTTACCCGTATTCCTCGGTTCATACCCGATCACCCCAGCATCAGACATTCTGCACGACCTATCCTCCCTGAAGAACTTCGGAGTTCGCACCTTCCAAGCCGAAGACGAAATAGCAGCCGCAGCATCAGCAGTCGGGGCAGCATTCGGAGGTGCGTTGTCTTTCACTACCACNTCGGGACCCGGCGTTGCCCTCAAAGGCGAAACCCTCGGATTAGCAGTCAGTCTCGAACTACCCCTCATCGTTATCGACATACAAAGAGGGGGGCCCTCCACGGGTCTACCCACCAAGCCTGAACAAGCGGATCTTATGATGGCCATGTACGGCCGACACTCCGAATCACCGATGCCGATCGTTGCGCCCAAGAGCCCAGCAGATTGTTTCAACGCAGCAATAGAAGCGTGCCGCATAGCTCTCCGCTATCGAACCCCCGTCATGCTGCTAAGCGACGGCTACTTGGCAACCAGTTCGGAGCCATGGCTACTACCTGAGATCGACTCTCTCCCAGATATCGGCGTTGACTTCCACACCGGATTCAACGGCACCAACGAAGATGGCGACGGAATCTTCCTCCCATACCTCAGGGACCCTGAAACTCTTGCCAGGCCATGGGCAATTCCCGGAACGCCTGATTTGATGCACCGAATAGGTGGAATCGAAAAAGAAGATGGCTCAGGAAACATCAGCTACGACCCTGAAAATCACCAAAAGATGGTCGACCTNCGTGCCGCAAAGATTGCAGCGATTGATGTGCCCGACGTAGAGGTCGCAGGNGACCAAGACGCCACATTCTGCATGCTGGGATGGGGCTCAACTTGGGGAGCCATTGACGCCGCTGTAGATCGACTGCAACAAGCCGGCAAAAAAGTCGCCCACGTTCACCTAAGTCACTTAAACCCTCTACCCAAAAACCTCGGCGAGGTATTGGCAACTTTCGACAAAGTTATTTGCCCCGAGATGAACGACGGACAGCTCGTGAACCTAGTGAGAGCAAAATATCTACTCGACGTTAAACCGGTAAACAAAATGAACGGCGTGCCGTTCACAACTGCAGAAATAGAGTCCGCGGCCCTTCAAGCCATGGACGCCTCTTAAGAGATAGCAGGATCGATCAACATGACTGATACTTCACCACGCACGGAACCAGCAGACTGGGCCACCGACCAAGAGGTCCGCTGGTGCCCAGGATGTGGCGACTACTCCATACTCACCGCAATGCGCATGCTCATGCCTGAACTTGATGTGGACCGAGAAAACACCGTGTTCATCTCCGGCATCGGATGCGCCGCACGCTTNCCGTATTACATGAACACCTATGGTATGCACGGAATTCACGGGAGAGCACCAGCGATCGCCACCGGGCTGGCAATGGCAAGACCCGACCTTGATATTTGGGTCATTGGTGGCGACGGCGACATGATGTCAATTGGCGGCAATCACCTGATTCACTCTCTGCGAAGAAACGTCAACATCAAAATCCTCCTNTTTAACAACATGATTTATGGCCTAACCAAAGGCCAGTTCTCACCCACAAGCGAAGTGGGCAAAGTCACCAAGAGCTCTCCAATGGGATCACTAGATGCCCCATTCAACCCAATCTCAGTCGCGCTGGGAGCNGAAGCTTCCTTTGTGGCCCGCACACACGACATGGACCGNCAACACATGATGGACATGTTCCGACGCGCCCACGAACATAAAGGCGCAGCCATCGTTGAAGTGTTCCAAAACTGCAACGTCTTCAACGATGGAGCATGGGAAGGTATNACCAAGAAACAAAACCGGGATGCCAACCTCATCTCTCTCGAACATGGCCAACCCATCANGTTTGGCGCCGACGGTGAATTCGGTGTCGTGGTTGACGGGGGAGCCGCCAAAGTCGTAGCGGTCGCAGATGTGGGGGCAGATGCATTACTCGTCCATGACGAACACAAGCCCGACCCTTCAACTGCGTTCATGCTGAGCCGCCTCGCACGAGGACCTTTCGAACCGACCCCNATCGGTGTGTTTCGAGCCATCGAACGCATTGAGTACGCCACCTCGTCTACATCTCAGCTTGCTATGGCCCACGACAACCAAGGNTCAGGCGACCTAGCCGCCTTATTGCGGTCAAGAGGCACTTGGCAGGTCTGAACGACATCGCCTGGATACTCGACCTTGACGGAGTCATATGGCTCGCAGATGAACCGATACCTGGTTCAGCTAGGGCAATAGAACTACTCGACGCGCAAGATCACCAGGTTCTCTTCGTTACTAACTTCTCTGCGCTGACTCGAAGACAAGCAGAACTGAAACTCGAAGGCTGCGGGATAAAAGCAGCGGGACGTGTGTTGACCTCGGCNATGGCAGCNGCTTCGCTAGTGGAGCCCGGAGAACAGGTCATCGTGTGTGGNGGTGAAGGNATTGTTGAAGCAGTAAAGGATCGTGGCGCGACGCCACTGGACCCCTTACAAAACAGTGTTCCGATTACGTCGATAGATGCAGTCATCGTCGGATTTCATCGCGACTTCAACTTTGATCGCCTAGCAGCATCTGCNCACGCNCTACATAACGGGGCGAGACTCATCTCCACCAACAACGACCCCACATATCCCACACCACACGGGTTGCTCCCTGGCAACGGTTCGTTGACAGCAGCCGTTTCGGTTGCAGGTAANACAGAACCCATAATTGCCGGAAAGCCCCACGCACCAATAGCGAACCTCGTCCTGGAACGATTGGGGCTAGAACGCGGAACCCCAGGCAATATCGTCGTCGGCGACCTCCCCGCCACCGACGGGTTGCTCGCCGCTGAGTTAGATTTCGACTTCGGGTTGGTGTTATCGGGAGTGACCCCAGCTGACCAGGTTGATACCTGTGACCCAAGCCCAGACGTAGTTGCNNCAGATCTAAAAGCCATGGTGGAAGCAGCATTATCTTGAGGCTGAGCGCGGAAGCTACCAAGACTCATCGCCGGTATAGCTCTGCTGGTAGCTTCAACTTATGTGCGGACGCTAATACCTAGCTTCAGAGGACAGCCGAAGTGAGTCGCAGGCGACTCGATCGCGAAATGATCCGACGCGAACTAGCTCCAACTCGCAGCCAAGCTCAAGAGTTGATCGACCTAGGGCAGGTNCTTGTTGGAGGCGCCGTAGCAACCAAAGCTGCTCGTTTAGTCAACCCAGGAGACCCCATAGTCTTAACCGGAGCAGGCCCCAGGTTCGTTTCGCGTGGTGGGGACAAGCTTGATGCGGCACTCACGCGATTTGGAATTGAACCCCAAGGAAAGCGAGTCGTTGACGTTGGCGCGTCTACCGGTGGTTTCTCAGACTGTGTGATCCAGCGGGGTGCAGCACATGTCGTGGCGATCGACGTAGGGCACGGACAGCTAGACCACACGTTACGCACAGACCCTCGTGTGCAAGTGTTCGAAAGAACCAACGTGAGGTTCCTTGAAGTCGACGAAGTTGGGGGACCGGCTAATCTGGTGGTAGCCGATTTGTCGTTCATCTCGTTAAAGGTTGTCTTCAACAGACTTGCAGCATTGTGTGAACCTCACGGTGATCTACTTATCCTGATAAAGCCTCAATTCGAGGCAGGACGAGCGGAAGCGACTCGGGGCCAAGGAATTATCCGAAGTCCCGAAGTTTGGCAGCGAGTTCTTGAAGAAATTAGGGAATGCGTAGTGAAAGCGAAGTTTGGGGTTATGGGCCTGATGGTGTCGCCGCTTCGCGGCGCTAATGGAAACGTCGAATTCTTCCTTCATTGCCGTCCAGGTGTCGAGTCGCTGCTCNACAACACAGCGGTAGAAGATGTCGTCAACGAGGCTCGAGAATTGGTGCTGTCATGAGCGTTATTTCCATGATGCTGCATCCAGAACGCAGCGACTCCCATCGCCTAGCGACACAACTAGCCGACGATCTCATCGGCGAGGGCAACAGCGTTCGGTTGAGCGAAACCGAAGCTGCAGCTATAGGCAGACCAGAACTCGGCTGCACCTTAGAGATGCTCGCTGACTCGGTTGACTTGGCGGTCAGTATCGGTGGCGACGGGACAATGCTACGAACCTTCGAACGAGTAGCTCGACAGAGTATTCCGGTGTTGGGAGTCAACGTCGGCGACCTAGGATATTTGACCGAATTTGAAGCTGATGAGGCTAAAGGGGCAATTGAAGCCGCTTTGAACGGCGCACTGCCCGTCGAAGAACGACTGATGGTTCAGAGCCGAATTGAACGCGCAGACGGCCAAAACGACGGAACATGGACAGGTCTCAATGAAGCTGTATTGGAGAAGAAATCGCAGGGGCACACAGTTCGGCTCGAAGTAACTATCGACGGCTCCGCCTTCGCCACCTACGCAGGTGACGGACTCATCGTATCTACGCCAACAGGTTCAACTGCATACAACCTCTCCGCCCGCGGTTCCATTGTTGCCCCCACCCACTGGTCGCTCCAACTCACACCAGTAGCACCCCACATGTTGTTCGACCGGTCACTGGTGTTGCGTCCCGACACGGAAATTCGAATAGCAGTATTGGGAGAGCGAGAAGCAAACCTCTCCGTAGACGGTAGAAGCGTTGCGGTGCTAGGCGACGGAGACGTGCTGATCGCTACGCGCTCGGATGTCATCGCTCGACTGGTGACCTCTGGATCTGGTGGGTTCCACCAAGTGCTGAAACAAAAGTTTGGTTTGAAGGATCGCTGATGCTTCTGGAGCTTTCCGTCCAGAACCTTGGGGTGATTGAGTCATCTTCGCTGGTGCTAGGCCCAGGAGTCAGTGTTCTCACCGGTGAGACCGGTGCAGGAAAAACAATGGTGGTTCAAGCCATCCAGCTATTAACCGGAGGGAAAGCCGACGCCTCGATGGTAAGAACTGGAGCTAAAGAGGCGACAATCGAAGGTCGCTTTGAAACACCAGACGGCGACGAACTCATTTTGCGACGCGTCATCCCCTCCGAAGGTAGAAGCCGCGCTTACCTTAACGATTCTCTCGCCGGCGCCTCCCAACTGGCGGACACCGGCTCCATATTGGTCGACCTGCACGGACAACATCAGCATCAATCTCTTCTTCAGACCAAGGTGCAAAGACTCGCCCTCGATAACTATGCCCAAATCGACCTCACCCCACTCAACGACGCTCGAAATGCGATTAGGCAGCTATTGGATCAACTTGACCAAATGGGGGGTGACGCCAAAGCAAGAGCGCGAGAAATAGACCTACTGCGGTTTCAGATTGAAGAACTCACACAAGCTCAACTAACGGATCCTGCAGAGCCAGAAACGCTCGAAGAGCTCGAAGAAGTTTTGGCTGACGCTTCCGAACACATTGAGCACGGAAGCCGAGCCCTAGAAAACATCAACGGCGACAACGGGTTGATGGACACGTTGGGAACGATCATTTCTAGTCTCGTCGACCGAACCCCATACAGGGATGTGACGGAAAGACTTAGAAGTCTCGAAGCAGAACTTTCTGACATTGTCACCGCTATGAGGGACAAAGTGGATTCGATAGAAGACGATCCGCAGCGCCTTTCGGAAGTGCGAGAGCGTCGCCAACTGTTGGTGGACTTGCAAAGAAAATATGGTGACACCATCAGCGATGTGATCAAGTACCACCTCGAGGGAATCCAACGTCTCGAAGATCTAGAGAACTATGAAGCTGTAGCAGCGCAGTTAGAAACAGAACTCGCCACAGCTCAAACCCGTCTGGCACAAGAAGCGAAAACCGTCGCAGAGCTAAGGCGACGAAGTGCCCCACAACTTGCCAACGAAGTTAACCAATATCTCCCGGCCTTNGCTCTCGACCACGCAAGCGTTTCAGTGATCGTCGAGGGCGACGACCCAGCTGACGAGATCGAAATAATGTTCCGCGCCAACAGTGGCACCAATTGGCATCCCCTCTCAAAAGTTGCGTCGGGCGGAGAGCTAGCAAGGGTGATGCTGGCGTTACGGTTAGTCCTTACCGCAGGCCCACCCACTCTCGTCTTTGACGAAGTAGACGCCGGCATAGGTGGCGCTGCGGCGCTCGCTGTGGGCAAAGCACTAAGTCATTTGGGGGCTGACCACCAAGTGTTGGTAGTCACACACTTGCCGCAAGTAGCGGCATTCGGTGATCAGCATCTTGTAGTAGATAAGGTCGACGATGGCTCGCACGTCGTGTCTACCGTTCATGAGGTTGAGGGAGATATCCGCATACGTGAGCTAGCTCGTATGCTGGCTGGACAACCTGACTCGGAAACCGGTCAGGACCATGCCGCAGAACTTCTGCAAGAAGCCCTGAAGAGCAGGGGTTAGTCGTGAGANTGAGACGCCGAAATTTAGCTGATCGAGATGAAACGCTCAGAGCCAAGGTCCGTGTCGACCGACGAACGAAAAATCTCATCCCTAGGCTCCAACCCGGTGAGATAGCAGTTATTCACCACGAAGACCTCGATCGAGTCGCGGCTGAAGGGCTGGTTGCAGCCCGGGTGGCAGCAGTTATTAACGGCGCTCACAGCTTGTCCGGAAAATATCCCGCTCAAGGAGCGCTAGCTCTACTCAAATCAGGAATTCCCGTCATTGATGGGGTAGGAACAAGTGCTTTCAACAGAATTCGNGAAGGTGACCAAGTAGCAGTTGCCAAAAGTAGAGTCCTCCTAAACGACGAGGTCCTCTGCAACGGCACCCTCCTAGAACTAGAAGAAGTCGAGAAGCAACTTGAAACAGCGCGCGACGCCATTCGCGGACAACTNGGCGAATTCGCGGCGAACACGCTGCATTATTTAGCGACTGAACCTGAACTAGTCACTGACGATCTTGAACTTCCCGAAATGTCCGTCGAACTTGCTCAACGACAAGTCCTGGTAGTCGTTCGCGGTATTGACTATCGCGAAGACCTTTCGACACTGAAAAGATCTGGATACGTCAGCGAAATGCGCCCCATCCTCATAGGCGTAGACGGCGGAGCAGACGCACTGCTGGAAGTCGGTCTTACCCCCGACCTGATTGTCGGCGACTTTGATTCCGTATCCCGAGAAGCGTTGAACTCAGGNGCTCAACTATTGGTGCACGCCTACCCCGGAGGTGCAGCCCCAGGCGCGAACAGGCTGGACCGGCTCGGAGTCGAATATGAGGTGGTGGAGGGATTAGGAACAAGTGAAGACATAGCGATGCGCATAGCTTTCGAAAACAGAGCAGAACTCATCGTCTTAGTCGGTTCGCATACTTCGATGGCAGATTTCTTNGATAAGGGCCGAAGAGGCATGGCTTCAACCTTTTTGACCCGCATGAANGTCTCTTCAGTGCTTGTGGACGCCAAGGGAGTGGGCAGGCTGTACAGGACTCAAGTCCGCAAACGGGACCTTGCTCTTCTCGTGCTCTCAGCGCTGTTCACGCTAGTTGTGATAGCGCTAGTCACTGAACCAGTCCGTCTGCTTTTGCGCACTCTTTGGTTGAATCTAGGAATGTGATGCTTGGTGATTAACCTCCGCTACCACATTGTCAGTGTTGTCGCAGTCTTTCTAGCGCTAGGCATCGGTCTGGCTTTGGGTTCGACATTCGTTGATTCAATTCTCGTCAACGAGTTAGAAGACCAAGTAAACCAACTTGACGTAGCTCAAGAAGAAGCAGTTGTACTCAAGAACCAGGCGATAGCTGAAAGAGATCGAGAAGCACAAAATAATCAGACATTGAGGACCCAAATAGCCGCTTTAGAAGACGACCACTTGGCNAAGCTTGCTGAACTACAAGCAGCGAATGACCAAAAGCGACAAGCTCTCATAGAACAAGCGGAACTAGAGACCGAAAGCACGAAGCTGCTACTTAATTCCGTCGAGACGTTAATGCCAAGAGGTCGGCTTTCAGGAACATCCTGGGTTCTACTAGCCCCAACTGCGGCCGACCGTTCGGTTGTGGCGGAAATCCGAGAAATCCTGACCCGATCGGACGGTAACTATCTCGGAACGTTATGGATTCGGCCGAGTATGAACTTCGAAGACGAAGAAACAGCTCAGGAGCTGTCAGAGATGTACGGGGAAGAAGTTCCTCAAGAGAAAATCGCCAGCGTCACTGTTTCCAACCTGGCGACGGCCCTCTCAGCCAGTTGGGAACCAGCCTTCGCCCCAGAAGTCGAAGTACAAGAATTCATCGAGCGGCTAATCGACATGGGCTTAGTTCGGTACGACCGCTATCAGGCCACATCAACGATTGACGAACTATCCAATCCCGNTAACAGCATCCTCATCGTTAACGATGCTGCCCACCTAGCTCTTCACCAACAGTTGTTTGTNCCTCTTATTCAGGAAATTTCTGACCGTGGGGCAAGCGGGGTCGGAGCGGTCTTAGAGCTACAAAAGCCGAACATTCCTAGAGGTCAAGTCGTCGATAGAATTCGCAATGACTCAGATCTTGCGCAGACATGGTCGACATTCGATGATGTTGGTTCCTTCGAAGCTCGTGTCGGTCTACTCCTAGGCCTGGACCGCCTCCCACTTATAGGCCACTACGGAGACCTTCCAANNGCAGAGGAGCGATACCCGCGGTGATGCATGTCGTAGCTATAGTCCCCGCAAACAATCGAGTGGACTCCATAGCAGCAACCGTGACAGCTCTCTCACAGATTCCCGACGTCGTCGAGGTGTTGGTTGTTGATGACGGATCAATCGATGGCACAGGCGAAATCGCAGAGAGAGCAGGGGCACGAACCGTGTCGCTGAATTCCAATGTTGGGAAAGGAGATGCAGTGCTGGCAGGNGTCGCAGCTTCTGGAGCTCCCCAGATCTATCTTTTGATCGACGCGGATCTCGGCGACTCGGCGATACACGCNGCAGAGCTNCTGAAGCCATTGAGCGATGACACTGCAGAGATGGTGATAGGCGTTTTCCCCCAGGCTGGACGATCTAGAGGTTTTGGCTTGTTGAAACGGNTCGCTAGGCAAATACTTCTAGATGCCACCGGGCGACGATTCGTAGAACCCCTGTCCGGTCAAAGAGCAATTGAAGGATCTTTGATGCGATCACTAACGCTGGCTCCGCGTTTCGGACTTGAGGTCGGATTGACCATCGACGTCGAGAAAGCCGGCGGACGTATCCAAGAAATTGCAGGAGACTTCTCACATCTACCCACCGGACGCGGACCCAAAGGAATCCTGCATCGGGCGAAACAATTTCGCGATGTCATGCAAGCGTCCGCGTCCCGACTCGGATGGCGAGGCACTCTAGAGTCAACGAGTCGAGCATTGATGAGGAGAAATAGCAGTTGATTTTCGTAATAGGCACCTTCTTCATCGCTTTGATAGCGGCGTTACTCGCGTGGGGTCGCACAGGAGCTTTCTTATCGAGTCTGGGGCTACAAAAAGACAACTATCGAGGGCAGAACCTTTTCGCTGTTTCTGGAATCATTGTCGTAGCCGTCGAAATCCTCGTTGTGGCCAACCTCTACTGGGGCTTTAACGACTCACTGCGAGGAGCACACGTTCTGGCAGTGTTGATGCTCGTAGTGGTATTTGGATCGTTAGGTTGGATCGACGACACCAAAGCGAACGAAAGCGGAGGAGGCTTCGGAGGTCATCTGGGCTCCGCATATTCAGATCACACCGTAACCACTGGCCTACTCAAGCTCGTAGGAGGCGTTGCAGTCTCAATAGGCGCCATNTTGGTAACCGACGCGACTGACGGCCTAGTAGAGCTGATTCGTGGAGCGGCGATTGTGGCCTTAAGCGCAAACCTGCTCAACCTTCTCGATCGGGCACCAGCAAGATCAACCAAAGTCTCGTTTATGTGGTTTGTGGTGCTTGCCGCTTCGGTGTTCATATGGTCTGACTCCCACACGGCCCTGCAACTTGTTTGGGCCGCAGGCGCGGTTGGGGCGGCAACAGGACTAGCGCCTTCGGAACTCCTNGAGCGACATATGCAGGGTGACACAGGCGTAAACGTCACAGGTGCTTTGCTGGGTTTCTCAACATTTATGGTCAGCACACCTGTCATTCAGTGGGTCGCGCTAGTGGCACTTGCTGCGCTGAACCTTGCGAGCGAGCGCACATCCTTTAGCGAAGTCATCGCGTCTAATCCTTTACTGAATCGCATCGACCAAGCAGGCGTGAGGCAATCAAAGGTATGACGTGATCGTCGGGATAGGTATCAAAGCACACACCTACGTAAAAAGTGTTCGTGACGGTCATCCCCATGGGGGAGTTGAACCGCTAAATTCACTTCAAGTGCCTTGGGACCTCATCCATGACTAAACACATCTTTGTTACCGGTGGGGTCGCGAGTGGCCTCGGCAAAGGAATTACCGGCTCCTCCCTCGGCCGCCTCCTCAAAGCCCGAGGTCTTCGGGTCACGATGCAAAAGTTCGACCCATACATCAATGTGGATCCCGGCACGATGAATCCATTTGAACACGGCGAAGTCTTTGTTACCGATGACGGCGGCGAAACAGACTTAGACCTCGGACACTACGAACGTTTCATTGATGAACCGCTGACCAAAGACTCAAACGCAACCACGGGATCCATCTATCAAGCAGTGTTGGCAGCAGAACGGCGCGGAGACTACTTGGGGAAAACGGTTCAAGTAATTCCACACATCACCGACGAGATCAAAAGGCGTATTCGCCGATTGGCTACCGCCGATACCGACGTAGTAATTACTGAAGTAGGAGGGACCGCTGGCGACATTGAGATACTGCCATTCCTAGAAGCGATTAGGCAGATGCGACTCGACGCCGGTCGCGGAAACGTCTGCTACGTGCATGTAACTCTGGTGCCCTTCATCGGGCCATCAGGGGAGCAGAAGACTAAGCCCACCCAACACTCCGTAACTGAGCTACGCAGTCGAGGAATCCAACCTGACGCAGTCGTATTACGAAGCGAGGAACCAATCGACACGGCATTACGAGAGAAAATATCTCGCCTATGCGACGTTGAGCTTTCTGGTGTCGTGAATGCTCCAGATGCGTCAAACCTGTACGAGGTACCCCTAGTCCTTCATGACGAAGGACTAGACCGCTACGTCTGCGAAATCCTCGGTCTAGCCAATCTCGAACCAGACCTTCGTTCGTGGTCGGCCTTAGTTAATCGAATAGAACAAGCAACCTCAACGGTGCGCATAGGCATTATCGGTAAGTACGTGAGCCTGCCCGATGCCTACATGTCGGTAGTAGAAGCGTTACGCCATGGCGGTTACCACCACGGAACAGAGATCGACATTGACTGGATCCAAGCAGAAGATGTTGAGGGTCTTCTAGCCGAAGGACGACTCAGCCACCTTGACGGCATGATTATTCCCGGAGGATTCGGGGAAAGAGGGATCGAAGGCAAAATAGCTGCAGCGCAATTCGCGCGAGAACACGAGATTCCTTGCCTAGGGATATGCCTGGGATTACAAGTAATGGTGACGGAGTTCTGTCGAAACCAGTTGGGATTGTCAGGCGCGAACAGTCGCGAGTTCGACCCGACGACTCTTCACCCGGTGGTCGATTTGATGGATTCACAACGCGAGGTAACAGACCTGGGTGGAACTATGAGACTAGGTCTGTACCCGGCGCGCCTCACGGAAGGCAGCTCTGTAGCAAACCTTTATGGAGAAGCGCTCATCTATGAACGCCACCGCCACCGCTATGAGGTGAATAACGATTACCGCGCTCAAATGGAAGACGAAGGACTGAAATGCAGCGGGATCTCACCCGACGGCCGTTTGGTGGAGTTCATTGAACTTGACTCCCATCCGTTCTGGGTCGGCACGCAAGCGCATCCGGAATTCATGAGCCGCCCCGATCGACCGGCACCGCTTTTCAGGGGTCTTGTGGAAGCAGCCCTCGGTAGAGCGGAAGGTCGAAATCCAAAACTCATAGAGTCGAGTGCCGAGTCGGTGGATTGACTGATGGTCGGCTCACCCGACNCGGAGTATCTGTTAGTCGGCGAAGAGCTGCTTCATTCGGGTTACGCGTTTGATCTTTACGCCACCAGCTGGGAAGACCCCGAAGGGGAGAGCTTCGATCGAGACATAGTGCGCCACCGCGGAGCAGTCGCGATTGTGCCGATCACCAACGACGGACGCGACGTGTTGCTAGTTCGCCAGTTTCGCACCCCGCTAAACGATTGGCTTTTGGAATTACCCGCCGGGCTGCGAGACAAAGAAGGCGAGTCCGACCTAGACACTGCGCGCCGCGAACTAGAAGAAGAAGTGGGCTGCATCGCCGACACTATGGAACATTTAGTAACGCTGGCCACAGCAGTCGGATTTACTGACGAGTCCATCTCAATTTATTTGGCCCGCGATCTTTCATGGACAGAGCGACGAGCAGACGGCGTTGAAGAAAAGTCGATGACAGTCGAGAACGTTGCATTAGCTGACGTACCAGCGATGATTGCTGATGGAGAAATCATCGACGCCAAAACAGTTGCAGGTTTACTTGTTGCGCACCAAAGAATGGCCGACAGCTAGATGAACACGCGAGAAGCACCCTGGTTAGACCAATTCTTAAAGTGGAAAGTGGCTAACAAAGGCCTTACCGCTGCGACGAAAGAAGCTTACGAAAGAGATCTGAAAACCTTCTTGGAATGGTTAGACCTCAGGGACCAGCGAGTGAAATCGGTCGATGAAGACTGCATCGCTTCCTATGTGGAGCACTTGCATGATTCGGAGTATCGGCTTTCGACAGTAGCTAGAGCCGTCGTGGCAATCAGACAGTTTTTTGCTTATTTAGTGATTGAAGCTGAGGTGCTCGCCATAGACCCCAGCGAATCAATCGCAGTGCCCACCATCCGTGATGGCCCCCCGAAAGCCCTGACAATCGAACAAATAGAATCACTTCTGGAATCTCCAGCAGGTGACGACCCCGCTGCTCATAGAGATCGGGCAATGCTCGAAGTTTTATACGGGTGTGGTTTGCGGGTCGGAGAACTTGTAGGCCTTAACACAGATGACGTCGACTTAGACGGCGAAGTACCACTGCTACGCGTATTCGGCAAAGGACAAAAAGAGCGCGTGGTGCCGCTTGGCGGAGAAGCCCATATTGCGTTGTCACAGTGGATGAGCGGAGCTGGACGCAACACAGCACTAACTCTGCGCAAAGGGNCAGAGCAGCGAAAGGCGGAAGCAGCCGTTTTTTTGAGTTTGGCGGGAAAGCGTCCAGGAACTCGCCTCTCGCGCATGGGTGCTTGGAAAATCGTCAGGCGTCATGGGGACAAAGTTGGACTAGGTCGAGAACTAACACCTCATGTACTGCGACACTCATGCGCAACACACATGCTGTTGAACGGAGCAGACATTCGTTACGTGCAAGAACTATTAGGTCATGCATCCATCCGAAACACCCAGCGGTATACAGCTTTGAGGGAGGAAGATCTTCGGAGGAGACATCTGCAAGCACACCCTCGAGCAGAAGTTGAGTTAGCCCTAGGAAAAGAAGATGCCTAAGGCGCACACCCGGAACAGAACTCAGCTAGCCCACCTCACGCGACGGTTCCTTACAAGCCTTAGACGAAAGGCTCCGGACCCTTCAGACGTCGATTGGGCGAAGGGAATCCTACTTAAATCCGAGTTTGCGCTCTGGGAGAAGATGTCCCCGTCAGACCAAAAGCACTCAATTGCAGTAGCAAAGATGGCACGAAATGAATTACCCCACGACGCCATAACCATCCGAGCAGGCCTACTTCACGACATCGGGAAAACAGCCGTTCGCTCAGGAGTAACTATCCGCGTCGCTGCAGCGATCGCCAAGCCGTTAGCCAATCAAGACACAATTAACCGTTGGTCGCAAGGAAAAGGCCCACTGGCAACTCTCGGTGCACTTATGGCATACCCGCAACTAGGTGCCAGCATGCTTCGAGAAGCTGGAAGCGAAGAGTTCATCGTTAGATGGGCTACGGAGCATCATTTACCCGCAGCCGAGTGGACCGTAGAGAGAACGAGAGCAGAGGTCTTGCAGCGAGCAGACCAATTCGCAGTGTAAGAAGGATGTATGGAAGCAGCAGAAATCACTGAGCGACTGAAAAACGTGATCCGAAGTACTTACGGGGATCGAGTTGGAACATTCAAACTGAGCTCGGTAGACGAAGCGACCTCAAAAGCCAGGCAACGTGCCCGATCCCAGTTATCCAAAGAAGAACGATTACTAGTTGACCGAGCATTGGTACCGTTTCGAGACTGGCTGATCGAGAGAGATCCCGAAGCTGCTGAACGAGTAGCAAGCGGATCGCCAGCGCCTCAAGATATAGAGACAGCCTGTCACGCTGCAGAAGATCACGCAGTAGCACAGCTAGCTCCCGAAATCACGGCCGAAGAAATCGCCCTGCTCGAGGCTCGGCTAGAAAATGGCCGCATCGAAACGATCGAGGAGCGAAATCAAAGACGTCGCCCACCACTTCGTCTCAACAACAGACACGTTAGAACCATGGCCTGGGGCCTCGGAGTCATAGTGCTTGGAGCAGGAATAGCAACGCTGGCAAGCGAAGTAGGAACCCTCGTAAACGTCGCAGGCATTGCAATCTTCGTCTACGGCTTCAGGAAATGGCGTTCGGACGAAACAACCTCAAACGTTCCTGACGTCTCAGTGTTCCGGGGCGGCAAAATCAAGAAAAACGGCGAAACACAACTCTAATCCGAAATAGCAACTCGCTAACTCGGAGATAAGAATCCCATCGATTCTTTAGCTCGGCGGACGGTTACCGCCGCCACCTCCGATGCCTTCTCCGCACCCCGGGCAATAATTCGGTCAAGTTCCGCAGGGTCAGCAAGAAGCTCAGACCGCCGTAACTGGACCGGCTCAAGAACGTTAACTACTGCCTCGGCCGCGTCGGCCTTAAGGGGCCCATATTGGGTGTATTCGTCGGCGAGGACTTCAGGATCTTTCCCCGTTGCCGCCCCCAGAATTGACAGAAGGTTCGACACTCCGGGTTTGTTTTCGAAATCGAAACGCACCTCGCTACTTGAGTCGGTCACGGCACGCTTGAACTTCTTTGCAATCGACGCGACGTCCTCAAAGATGCCCACAGTGCCCAGACTTGAATCGGCTGACTTCGACATTTTGTTAGTCGGTTCCTGAAGGTCCATGACCCGCGCCGCGATCTTAGGAATCGCAGCAGCCGGCAACACAAAGGTATCCCCGTACCGAGAATTGAACCTCTCCGCTATATCGCGAGTCAACTCCAAATGTTGTCGTTGATCATCTCCGACAGGGACCCGATCGGCATCATAAATCAGAATGTCAGCTGCCATTAAGGCCGGATAAGTGAAGAGGCCAGCCGAAACATGCTCCTGGCCTCCATCACCCTGCTTTGTGGACTTGTCCTTGAACTGCGTCATCCGACGAAGTTCGCCGAACGACACTGTGCACTCAAGCAACCAAGACAGCTCCGTGTGATACGGCACATGGCTTTGAACAAATAACGTGCACACCTCGGGATCCAAACCAACTGCGACCAACGTCGCCATTGTTTCTAGGGTTTTGGCCCGCAACTCATCTGGGTCCTGCTGGACCGTCACCGCATGCAGATCAACAGCGCAATAAAAGCTGTCGTGCTCGTGTTGATCGAGCGCCCATTGGCGAAGGGCCCCAAGATAATTGCCGAGATGAATATCTCCAGTGGGTTGAATACCAGACAGGACTCTCGTCATGGACTTGACAGTACCCGAGCTAGAGCCTGAAACCGCAGTAGACGAGCGGAGAGAGCGGTAAGCCCCAAAAGATAGGCTAAGCGTGTTACATCAATGTGATTTGCTCCGCTATCGTTATGCAATGCCCTATGCGGTACAGACAGAGGTCTTTGAGGGCCCATTCGACGTTCTGCTGCGACTCATTCTTGACCAAGAAGTCGACATATATGAGGTGTCACTCACAGCGATTGTGGACGCGTATCTAACAGAGATGGACAAAATACTGGGCGTCACCAATGACACGGATTCCTCCGCCCCCAGAGTTGACCTCGAATTGGCAACAGAGTTTCTATTAATTGCAGCCACTCTTGTCGAACTAAAGACTCGCCGTCTATTACCCGACCAAAACGATGGCGACCTCGACGAAGAACTTGCCCTATGGGAGGAACGAGACCTCCTCCTTGCCCGACTCCTCGAATGTCAGACCTTCAAAACCGCAGCCTCCGCCTTGCGGCAGATGAGTAGCGAAGCTGCAGCCAGTTATCCGCGAACGACCGGCCCCGACCAGCATTTTCTATCCCTGGCACCGGACCTACTCGAGGGAATCGAGCCGGGTCATCTAACAATGGCGTTAGTCAGCGCGCTAACTCCGACAGCAGTGAAAAGAGTCGACCTAGGTCACGTCACTTCAGTGACAGCCTCAGTAACGGACGCAATGTTTGAAATCATCGACGAACTACCCCGACTGGGAACAGCGAGTTTCCGGCAGCTCACCGGAGGACTAGTCGACCGGATCGAGGTAGTCGTTCGCTTCCTAGCCATCCTCGAGCTCTACAAGCAGGGACACATCGACCTAGAACAAAAAGAGCGGTTTGGCGATATCACGCTGACCTGGACAGGCAACGAAGAAGAGTTACTCGTTCCCAGTGGTGGTGAGTCCTATGACGGCTGACGACGACGCCGAAGCATTCGAGATTTTGGCGGCGCAACTAGAGAATGAAGGTTCACTAGTGGATTCCGATGTGAATAACCGCGACTTGCCTGATCTTGACCCAACATTGGTCCCTGCCGACGTGCGAGCCGCTCTGGAAGCCATACTCCTCGTAGCCACCGACCCTGTGCCGCCAACAGTTCTTGCCCAGCTCCTAGAGGTAAGCGTTGAAACGATAGAAGCTCTATGTGACTACTTAGCCGACAGCTACGCACAAGAAGAACGCGGGTTCACAATCTCACGCATCGCCGGCGGATATCGCTATCAGACTGCTGATGCCCAGGCACCATATGTAGAACGCTTCGTTCTCGAAGGACAATCAACTCGACTGTCGAGCGCGGCGCTCGAAACCTTGGCCATAGTCGCATACAAACAGCCTGTTTCACGAGCACAAATAGCTTCGATCCGTGGCGTAAATGTGGATGGCGTCACCCGCACCCTGCAACAACGCGGCTACATCAAAGAGGTAGCACGAGATCCTGGGCCAGGAAACGCAGCCATGTACGGCACAACCCCACTTTTCCTTGAAGGGATAGGCATCGACAGCCTTAACGAGTTACCCAACCTTAGTGACTTCGTCCCAGAAGCCGAAGTTGTCGAAACGCTGGAGGCTGTTTTGCTCGGCGAGGAAACCGAACTTGAAGACGAGGCTGCCACAGACGCTCAAGATGCGAGCCCCCCGACGTGAGCAGCGAGGAGTCGCGTGAGCGACTCCAGAAGGTTCTAGCGCGAGCGGGAATTGCGAGCCGACGCGCCAGCGAGGAAATGATTCAAGCCGGACGAGTAACTATCAACGGCCAAATAGCCGCGCTAGGCGACAAAGTAGCGGATTCCGACCGCATTGAATTAGATGGAATCCCTGTTCTAAGAGACCCAAACCTGGTCCACTACTTACTTCATAAGCCGCGTGACGTGGTGTCTACAGCTAGCGACACTGAGAACAGGCAAACTGTCGTCGACTTGGTTCCTTCCGCAATTAGGGTCTACCCAGTAGGGCGACTCGATGCGGATAGCGAGGGTCTCATAATATTGACCAACGATGGTGACCTCACCCATCGCCTAACGCACCCAAGTTTCGGCGTGCCAAAGGAATATTTGGTCCATGTCGAGGGCATCCCGCAACGCTCAGCACTGAGATCGTTACGTGAAGGCATCCAGCTCGAAGACGGAATGACTGCCCCCGCTCAAGTGTCTATGCCGGACCAGGGACTCTTAAAAATAACTATCCACGAGGGCCGGAACAGGCAAGTGCGTCGAATGTGTGCGGCTATTGGTCACCCTGTCGTTCGACTAGTTCGCGTGCGTATCGGTCCAATAACAGACTCCAGTCTTACTGCTGGGTCGTGGCGAGAACTCACCAATGAAGAAGTTCGATCCTTATATCAAGCCGCAGCCAATTCTTAATCTCACTTCAGGCTTTCGAGGAGGCTTCGGTACCATCTTCAGAAGAGGACATCACTTCGAGCGGACGGGTTTGACACGATTATGAACAGCAATATGCGCCGTGCTCAGATCGTAGGGACCGGACTGATAGGTGGGTCCGTATCGATAGCGCTGAAGAATGCTGGATGGCATGTAACCGGTAAAGACATAGATGAGAGCCGAGCAGAACGCGCTCGTGAACTGAACGTCATAGACGATATGGGTATGGACAGCGACGCTGATCTAACAGTCGTCGCAGTTCCAGCGAGTGCGCTTGAGGTTGAAGTCACCAATGCGTTGGAACAGACCAAAGGAATAGTGACCGATACAGGGAGCGTCAAAACTGCTGTTTCCCGCAATATTCGCAACCCTCGTTTTATCCCTGGACATCCAATGGCGGGATCTGAGCAAGAAGGAGTAGATGGAGCAGACCCAAGGATCTTTGATGGAGCAGTCTGGGTGCTCACACCCACCGAAGGGACAGATGACCTAGGACTACGCGATCTTCAAACCATCGTGAGTTCCATGGGATGTGACGTCGTCACTATGGCTCCCGAACGTCACGATGCACTTGTCGCGATAGTGTCCCACGTGCCCCATCTGACCGCTGCCAGCCTCATGTGCCTTGCTGATGACCGCGCATTAGACGACGCTCCGTTATTGCGGTTGGCAGCAGGCGGATTCCGAGACATGACTCGAATCGCGGCCGGTCATCCTGAAATCTGGCTCGACATTTGCGAAGAAAATAGAGAAGCGATCGTCACGGTCTTAGATGAATTCTCCCAACGCATACAACAAATCCGCTCCATCGTCGCTGACTCGGATCGTAACGGACTGACAGACGTCCTGACACAGGCGCGACGAGCGCGCACCAACCTCCCATCTAGATATGTCCGACCACAGGACCTCATCGAAGTGAGGATTCCCATTCCAGACCGCAAGGGACAAATCGCTAATATCACCATGCTCGCAGCCGACTGCGACGTGAACGTCGCGGATATCGAAGTTGCTCACTCAACCGAAGGCGCTCAAGGCGTATTGGTGCTAATCGTAGCGAGAGCAGAAGTTCAACGATTCCTCGCTGTTCTGGCAGGTCAAGGCTACAAACCAACCACTCGAGAGCTTGCATGAGTAAAAGTGCCGTTATAACTCCCTTCGGTGCCTCGACCATTGGTTCCGTGAAAGTCCCCGGCTCTAAAAGCCACACCAATCGAGCATTGCTATGCGCGGCGTTAGCACAAGGAACGAGCCGATTGTCAGGAGTGCTGTTCGCTGACGATACCGAGGCGATGTTGGACGCGATAAGAACGCTAGGGGCCGAAGTCGAAGAGAATCGCAGAGAATTGACTCTGGAAATAACCGGGTTGGGCGGGTCTCCTCGGCTAGACAAATCGACGATCGACTGCAGATCGTCGGGCACAACCTCAAGATTCATTCTGCCGGTTCTCGCCAGTGGTCATGGCGCGGCCACACTAGATGGAAGCGAGCAACTACGTTCGCGACCCTTTGCTGAGCAAATTGCAGCTCTAAGGTCACTGGGGTGCACCCTCCAAGAAACACAAATGCCTGGCGAACTACCAATCGAGATTCAAGCCGACGGTCTCGCTGGTGGAGAGATTGAGGTAACAACAGATACCAGTAGCCAGTTTGTCAGCGGCCTCTTGATGGCAGCCCCACTATGCGACAAAGGTTTAACGCTGCGGCTCCTAGGTACGCCGGTTAGTCGCCCCTACATCGACATGACCATCGAAGTGATGAGAAAGTTCGGTGTTGACGTAAAGAAACTGGATGACTCGACATACGTTGTTCCACCCAGCAGATACAGGGCGACTGTGCTTGGGGTGGAACCAGATGCAACAGCAGCGTCCTATTTTTTTGGTGCTGCGGTAATCACACAGGGCAAAGTCAGAGTCGACGGGCTTGATAAACGAAGTATTCAAGGTGACATTCAATTCGTGAGCGTCCTCGACGAACTTGGAGCAAAAGTAACTTGGGGCGACGGATACATCGAAGTCGAAGGAGACCACATAAGCGGCGGAAGTTTCGATTTGCAGGATTTCTCTGACACGGCACAAACATTGGCCGCAGTCGCCGCATTCGCCGACTCGGATTTAGAGATCAGCGGCATCGGTTTCATTCGGGCGAAGGAAACTGACCGACTAGCGGCGATGACAGCGGAGCTCACTAAGTGCGGCGTTGAGATAACTGAAAAGCCCGACGGTCTGCTGATACGACCCAACAAATGGCTTTTGAGGGGCGCGACGATCAACACATACGACGACCACCGAATGGCCATGTCCATGTCTCTGCTCGGGCTTCGCGTGCCCCGAATTGAGATTCTCGACCCTGATTGCGTAAACAAAACCTTTCCCGAATTTTTTGATTGTCTCGAAGGTCTACGACCAAGAGCACAAGAACGATCAGATATTGCGGCCGTTATAGCGATAGATGGACCTGCAGGTTCAGGTAAATCGACGGTTGCGCGACAACTGGCTGCAGAGCTCGGCCTTCCACATTTTGATACCGGAGCGATGTATCGAGCCGTAGCAGTTGCAGCCTTAAGGGCAGGAGTCGACATAGAAGACGCCGACGCGATCACCAAATTGGCAAAGGAGACGAACATCGAAATTCAGGAGCGAATCGTTATCGACGGAGTGGACGCTACAGAAGAGATCAGAACTCCAGAGGCCAACCAAATGGTCAGCGTCGTCGCGGCAAACCCTCAAGTGAGAAGAGTGTTAGTGCCACAACAGAGGGAATGGGCGACCGACCTGGGAGGAGGAGTGATGGAAGGCAGGGACATAGGGACAGAAGTCTTCCCGGATGCCCTGTTTAAGGTGTTCCTCACCGCTGATTTGTCGATAAGAGCCGAGCGACGTTTCAACGAAAGTTCAGAACAAACTATGGGCTCTGTCTTAGACGACCTGAAGCGCAGAGACCAGGTCGACTCGACGCGAGAAGACTCCCCGCTATTGGTAGCCCCAGGTGCTGTTATCTTCGACTCAAGCGGCTTGAGTATTGAAGATGTGGTGTCGGATCTCGCAACAATTTTCCGTGGATTGGTGGCTGGCTAATGGCAGACACCATTCGAAACGAAGACCAAAGAGCCCACTGGTACAACCGCTTTATGTACCGGCTCCTCAAATATTTACTCTGGGGAGTCTTCAAAATCTGGAACCGAATCACGATCGAGGGGGCAGAAAACATTCCGAGCGGAGCTTGCGTTTGGGCTCCTAACCACCGGAGCTACATCGACACCCCGCTGCAGGCGTGTGTACCCCGCCGGTTACGGTTTATGGGCAAAGAGTCCATGTGGAAAAATCGCTTTTTCGGCTGGCTATTCACAACTATCGGATGCTTCCCCGTCAGTCGCGGCAGCGCTGATCGAGCAGCTCTCGTCACCGCCCTCGGAGTCCTAGAAAATGGAAATGATCCGGTGGTCGCCTTTCCTGAAGGCGAGCGGAAAGACGGACCTCGAATTTTTCCGCTATTTGACGGTGCTGCGTATTTGGCAGCTAAAACTCAAGTTCCGATCGTGCCAGTAGGGATCGGCGGAACAGCCAAGGCTATGCCCAGGGGTTCGAAGTTCCTATACCCCAAACGCATCCACGTCATAATCGGAAAGCCCATGCCCCCTCCACCCTTGAATGACAAGGGCCGACTCTCTCGCAACGAGGTACGGGCTACCACCGAAACGCTACGCGAAGAAATCCAGACCTTATTTGATCGGGCACAAGTTGTATGCGGAGATCCAAATGTTTACAACCCTGACCTGGAACCAGAAAACGAAGAATCAGGGGATTGAAACCCAAGTCCTAATCAGAGAGAGAAGCCAACACTTCGCTGGCGGCGATCTCTCGATCAAGAGGCGCCACCCGCGCATCGCGAGGGACTGCAAGTAACGCGTACACGGCAGTCTCTAAAACAGACAGCAGTTCGCGGAGTTCCCTGGGCGGAGGAAAATACTCGTCCTCATCTGTGATCTTGAGTTCCTCAACACCCAGTCGTGGAGACAACTTCTCAATTACAGCTTCGACAAGTTCTTCTGGGGCAGAAGCGCCGGCGGTTACTCCCACAGTCCCCTGCAGGTCGGCTGGCAGCTCTTCGGCAGAGTTAATGCGATAGACATGGGAGCATCCCGAACTCTCAGCTAATTTCGCGAGCGCCATAGTATTCGACGAGTTAGCTGACCCGATAACTACCACCGCATCACACTTTTCAGCTATCGCTGAGAGAGCAGACTGCCGGTTTGTCGTTGCGAAACACAGGTCGCTTCTCCCTGGCATCCACACATTAGGAAACCTTTCCTTAGTCGCTTCCAGGACGCCTTCCCAATCTCGATGGCTAAGCGTGGTCTGAGCCAGCATGGCGATTGGTGCGTCAAACTCAGGTAGCTGGTCAACCTGGCTCGTATCTTCAACAAGGTGTATGTGATCTGGGGCGACAGCTACCGTCCCTTCAGCTTCCTCATGCCCTTGATGGCCGACATAAACGATCTCGTAACCCTTCGATGACCGAACACGAACCTCATGATGAACTTTGGTGACGAGGGGGCACACAGCATCCACCACATAGCCACCACGGTTTCTCGCTTCTGAGACCACTTCGGGCGCTGAACCATGAGCTGAAAGCATCAGAGGCCTGCCCTCGGGCACTTCTGTCACGTCATCAACGAACACAACCCCCAGTCGCCGAAAACGATCTACGACCAAGCGGTTATGAACAATTTCGTGGTAGCAGTAGACCGGCGGATCGAACGCCCGCACCATCCAAGCAAGAGCTTTGATCGCCATTTCGACCCCAGCACAAAACCCCCTAGGAGAAGCCAACAGAACCTGCTCAACGCTCACGAAACTGAGGTTACCGGCTCGAGGTTGGTTGCCGGGTGTCGGCCCAATGCACCCGTATCCTAAAGAACATGTCCTTTCCGTTAATCGCTGAGGTGGTCCCCGGTAGCGCAGCAGATACTGCTGGTCTATTGCCGGGTGATGAGATCGTCGCGATCGACGGAGAGATACCTACCGATGTAATTCGCTGGCAAGTACTCGTCGACGAGGCAGACCCGATCCTTAGCCTGCAGCGAGGTGGCTTAGAACTAGAAATCGAAGTCCAGAAAGGTGCCGGTGAGCCATTAGGCGCTCAAGTAGAGGCTTCAATCTTCGATCGAGTCAGGACGTGTGATAACCACTGCGAATTTTGTTTCATTTATCAACTGCCCAAAGGCATGCGACGAAGTCTCTATCTGAAAGACGATGATTACCGCCTTTCGTTTCTTTATGGCAACTTCACTACCCTCACCCGCTTCACCGAAGCCGATTTAGAACGCGTTGTTTCGGAACGTCTCTCTCCGCTCTACGTGTCCATTCACTCGACCAATCCGGACCTCCGAAGTCGAATGTTGAAGAACCCTCGAGGTGGGTACAGCTTGCGATGGCTCAGAGCGCTGCTTGATTTTGACATCGAAATTCACGGGCAAATAGTTGTGTGTCCAGGAATCAATGACGGACAAGAACTAGATGACACACTCCTGGGAGTACTAGACCAATTTCCCGAACTCCAATCTGTGGCTGTTGTGCCGCTCGGAGTAAGCGACTACAGCACCGAAGCGGCAATGCGACCCCACACCAAGAATGAAGCACGCAGCGTTCTACAGATAGTCGACCTTTGGCAGCAGCGTTACATAAAAACGCTGGGTCACAGACTCGTTTACGCCGCCGACGAGTACTACCTGCTGGCTGGTGAGGCATTCCCTGAAGCTGAAACCTACGGAGACTTCGCTATGCATGAAGACGGCATAGGAATGGCGAGGGCCTTCGAGCTGGAGTTCACAGCTGAAACCGATTCGACGATAGGAACTCGTTCCGGTTTCTTTCAGTGGGTCGATGGCGCCCCGCCAGAGGGTTACAGGAGCATTCGCTCTCCTCAGGGCTCCAATCGCGCCGGGGAACTGCAATCCAACCCGAATCGCGTACCGAACGAAATAAACCTCCTAGGCATAAAACCAAGAAGGGACGCTCCGATCGGAATACTTACCGGCGAATACGGGGCACAAGTTCTCACCCCTTTGATCGCAGACTTAGACAGAAGCGACGTTCGCATCATCGAAGTTAAGAATCAATTCTTCGGCGGCAACATAAAGGTCACTGGCCTCATGGCTGGCGGAGATGTAAAAACCGTTCTGGGTTTAGAACCCGAAGGTCACCGATACTTACTTCCTGATGTTTGCCTCAACAACGGCAAGTTTCTAGATGGGGTAAGCGTTGAAGAGCTACCAAAACATGTCGAGATTGTTCCGACTAACGGAGCCGACTTAAGGCTCGCACTAGACGGTCGAAAGACAAACGAGGCATCTGGAGTTGGATTATGACGACACAGGGAGCGTTGCCGATCGTCTCGATCGTTGGTCGACCTAACGTTGGAAAGTCGACTTTGTTTAATCGCATCCTTGGTAGACGGGAGGCGATCGTCGAAGAACGACCAGGTGTTACCCGAGATCGGAAAGCCCTGGAAGCAGAATGGCTCGGACGGCACTTTGAGCTAGTAGACACCGGCGGGTGGATGCCTTCGGGCAATGAGCTTGACGACAAAGTCTCTGCCCAGAGCGAAAAAGCTATTGAGGACTCTGACTTGATCGTCCTAGTGGTCGACGGCACCACAGGAATAACCGAAGAAGATGGTCGCGTGGCCGCGATCCTCAGGCGTTCCAATGTGGCGGTGCTCCTCGTAGTTAACAAGATTGATAGTCCCCTCCGAGATGCGGACATCTGGGAATTCTTGTCCCTTGGGTTAGGAGACCCCTTAGGTGTTTCGGCATTACACAGTCGCAACACCGGAGACCTCCTCGATCGAATTATTGGCACCTTGCCAGATGTGGATCGCGAGTCCCCAGATAATCTTGAAGAGGAAGAAGCTTCGGGTAGTGATGAAATTCCCGGAGTAGCGATCGTAGGCCGACCTAACGTCGGAAAATCAACATTGTTTAATCGCCTCATTGGCGATGACCGGTCAGTAGTGCATGACATGCCCGGCACCACTCGCGACGCAATAGACACAGTTGTAGAGACCGAACTTGGTCCTCTGCGCTTTATCGATACAGCAGGAATGCGAAGGAAAGCCCGCGTCGATGACGACACTGAGTACTACTCCAACCTGAGAGCTCTGCGAGCTATCGACAAAGCAGACGTGGCGCTACTTGTAATTGATGCTACTGAAGGAGTCACCACTCAAGATCAACGTTTGGCGGAACGCGTTGATGCAGCGGGATGCCCCATAGTGGTGCTCCTGAACAAATGGGAGATGGTCGACCAAGAAGAAAAAGATGAATTGATGTACCAGATCGGCCGACGACTTCATTTTCTCGGCGAATCACCCGTTTTACGTATCAGCGCGCTTAGCGGTCGCGGAGTTCACCGACTTGTTCCAGCCCTAGAAGCTGCTATCGATGCCTATGAAACACGGGTACCGACTCGTAAAGTCAACGAGGTAATCCAGCTAGCGCAGTCTGCACAGCCGGCGCCTCACGGAGGTCGAGTGCTATACGCAACGCAGGGAGCAGCGCACCCGCCAACCTTTACTCTTTTCACAAACAAAGAGTTACCTTCGAGCTACGTGCGTTATCTGGAGCGAAAACTGCGAGAAGAGTTCTCGTTGGGTGCAACACCCATAAAGATCAGGCTTCGTAGACGGGGATGAACTCTTTTCGCAACAGTTTGGCTACAGGGTCGATTCAATGATCGAATATCGGCCATGACCTGGTGCGAGGCATGCGACCGTGATTTCGACCTAGGTCTCCTGACCGAGAACGGCGACTGCCCAGCTTGCGGGAACTGGCTGGCTGACCCCAAAGGAGCGGGATCAGTTCCTTGGCATTTCTGGCTGGTCTTGATCGGCGCAGTGGTCTATTTGGGATGGCGAGCTTTGCAAGGAATCTACTGGGGACTGCAGCAGATAGGTTGAGACGCTTGGGGATGCGGATCGGTGGCATGGCCCCTGTATCGTGACGTCGTCGCGGGCTGTGGCGCAGTTTGGTTAGCGCACTGGTCTGGGGGACCAGGGGTCGGAGGTTCAAATCCTCTCAGCCCGACACCAATGTGATCCTTCTCCTCTTGGAGGGGGATCACATTGCTGCTTTGGTAGCCAATTGGTCGTAATTGCAATGAACAGATCATTCCAGTTGAGATTTGAGATCTCCGAGAATGTCCAACACCGATTCCGGTTCCGAAGTTCTCGAAACGTAATTGCGCCAGGTGGAGTTCAAAACTCCGCTCGATTCGANTTCATACAGAAACTCTTCGAACTTGTTCCAGAACGACCCTTGGTCCAACAACACTAATGGCAACTGATGAATGCCTAGCTGAGTCCACAGTAAGAGCTCCACTACCTCATCAAGCGTTCCAAGACCGCCCGGTAAAGCGACAGCGGCATCTGACAAACGGAACATCTCTAGCTTCCGTTCATGCATTGACGAAACCAACCTCAGGTCGATTTCTCCCCGATGTCGAACATCACGAGAAAAGGTGTCCTCGGGGTAGACGCCGATCACGTTCCCGCCCTTGGAGATTGTTGCATCGGCCAGAACTCCCATAAGGCCCGAATCACTGCCGCCGAACACAACCGTCACTTGCTGCTCCGCTAGATGTTCGCCGAGTGCACTGGCAAGGTCAGAAAATTCTTTCACTTCTCCCAAGGAGGAAGCACAAAACACAGCAACTGAAGTCACCGACGAGTTTTCCTTCGACACAACGATCACCTACTCAAAGAAGACACCGCAACAAACTGTGCGGCCTGAAAGAAGCAGCGTGCTAGACCCCAACGATCCTCAAGTAAGCCCGATAACCCATGAGTGCGCATTGTGAGCTAACCGCTCAGTTCTTGAGCTAGGTCGAGGGCCTGGTTCCATTGACCGCGTGCCATCAATAAACGTCGGTACTGAACGAAGGGCCGCATATTGTTAAGCGCCATCACTCCAGCAAGGCGCTCACCTTTTCTATAGCCGACTACAAAAGCTTCTGCCTCTCGGGAGCCCATTAGAAAACAAACTTCGTCGAAATCGCCGGTGTCTCCTGCAATTTGAATGCGGTCCTCGTATTGGTCCGACCAAACAAAAGGGACCGAGTCATAAGGAGTGCTGTCGGCCGGTTGGAGCAAGTTCTTAGCGGCGAGCGCAGCATGCTCAGTAGCCGTTGTCCAGTGCTCGGTCCTCAACGGCCCACCGCCCATCCAATGGTTGGGAACTCGAGCCACATCACCTGCAGCGTAAATTCCAGGCATTCCCACGTTGAGGTTCGCGTCGCAGACAACACCATCATCGATCGTTAGGCCGGAGTCGTCCAGCCACTCCGTGTTAGGGGTGGCGCCAACACCAACCACCACTAAATCCGCTCCTATCCGGCTACCGTCAGTAAGTTCAACCTCCTCCACAGTTTGACTTCCGTGAAAATTCTGAATCTGAACACCGACCCGCAAGTCGACTCCGTGGGACTGGTGAAGCTGTCCGCAAGCGGAGCCAACCTCATGTCCCAACCCCCTCATAAGAGGAGCCTCACCAGCTTCAATGATCGACACCTGGCAACCCCGGTGACGAGCTGCTGCTGCCACCTCGGACCCAATGAACCCTGCTCCCACAATGACAACCGACGAACTCGACTCAAGAGCGGACCGAATAGCTAAGGAATCTTCCATGGTCCGGAGGGTATGAATGCCGCCGATGTCATCACTTTTTAAAAGTTTTCTGGCGCGGGCCCCAGTAGCGATTATGAGCCCGTCATAGAAAATTCTCTCGTCACCCACCGTGACCTCATGTGTCACCGTGTCNAGTCGCGTCGCCGGTGACCCAAGGACGAGATTCAGATTCAGTTCCGCTAAATCAGAATCGGAAATCAAACTGAGCTCGCCGGGATCCTGTTCAGTACTGAGCATCGTTTTTGATAGCGGAGGCCGGTCATAGGGGAGATGCTCTTCTGCACCCACAAGGGTCAAGGTGCCTTCGAAGTTCGCCCGGCGAAGATTTTGACAGGCACGAAGACCAGCCAGCGATGCGCCGACTACCACTATTTCATTCACGCCCATCACCTCGTGGTGAAACGATACCGGGGAGTCGGGTCTCATAGATGAGAGCCCCTAAAGACTAGAAATTGACCACGCAGGGTGACGACCGCCGTTGCTTCCATGACAGCAGAAACATAAATCAATCACTAATTGTGCTTGCGCGCGAGCAAAGAGACCGGTACAGATGCTTGACAACGTTGTAACTACACGGGTGTAATCACAAGTCCGGAACTTAATCGATTTGGGTCGATGATCTGATTCTGCACCTTGACGGACCCCGAGCCCCCCACAGGGTCGGGCAAGTCAGGGAAGGAGTCCTTTGGTCGACAGGTAGCCATCTCGAACTGGCCGGAAGTGGTAGATGAGGAGCGGAAGTGGCGATCACGGATCAGGCGGAGACCAAGACAGAAGAAGAAGTAGTTGATGGCAGCGCCGCTACCGGGATGCAGGTACAAAAGCGCGACGGCAGTAAACAGACAGTTGATGTCAACAAGATCGTTAGGGCAGTCGAACGTTGCGCCACCGAGTTACCTGGNGTTGACCCAATGCGTATCGCTACACGAACTATTTCCGGTCTGCATGACGGGGCTACTACTACGGAATTAGACGAACTTTCTATACGAACGGCCGCAGCCCTCATAGTCGAAGAGCCGAATTACTCGCGGCTAGCGGCGAGACTCCTGGGGACCTTCATAGACAAAGAAGTCCAGAACCAGAATGTCTACTCGTTTAGCCAATCCATCGAATTGGGAGCCGAATGTGGACTCATCCACGATGGAGTCCTCGAGTTCGTGCAAGTAAATGCGCGAAAACTCAACAACTCAGTACTTGAGGAACGAAACAATCTCTTCGAGTTCTTCGGGCTACGCACCGTTTACGACCGCTATTTACTCAGACACCCCACTGAGCGAACAGTCATCGAAACCCCCCAATATTTCTTACTGAGAGTCGCATGCGGTTTGGCTCGCACCCCAGACGAGGCGATCACTCTATATGAGTTGATGTCGAGCCTTGAATACCTGACGTCAAGCCCAACCTTGTTTAACTCGGGAACCGCACACCCACAAATGTCCTCGTGTTACCTGCTGGACAGCCCCGAAGATTCCCTTGAGGGCATATACAAGCGTTACACCGACATAGCGCAACTCTCCAAGTTCGCAGGCGGCATCGGCGTGGCATGGCACCGAATCAGGTCTAAAGGATCTTTGATCGGCGGCACTAACGGCCTGTCAAACGGCATCGTCCCCTGGCTTAAAACACTCGACTCTTCTGTAGCGGCGGTGAACCAAGGCGGCAAACGCAAAGGCGCCGCTTGTGTCTACCTTGAGACCTGGCATGCCGATCTGGACGACTTCCTTGAGTTGAAAGACAACACCGGAGATACAGCGCGACGAGCTCACAATCTCAACCTTGCTAACTGGATCCCGGATCTCTTTATGGAGCGAGTGGAGAATGACTGGCAATGGTCAATGTTTGACCCCAAAGCCGTTCCACAACTAACAGATCTCTACGGCGAAGAATTCCGACAGGCCTACCTCGCTGCCGAACAGCAAGGTCTTTATGAACGCCAGGTTCCAGCGAGACAGCTATACAGCCGGATGATGCGCACCCTCGCCCAGACCGGCAACGGATGGGTCACATTCAAAGACGCGTCGAACCTCAAATGCAATCAAACGGGCGAGCCTGGAAACGTCGTACACCTCTCTAATCTCTGTACCGAAATCCTCGAGGTCACGAACCAGGAAGAGACAGCTGTTTGCAACCTAGGATCAGTCAACTTGGGCCGCCTCGTTCGAGACGGGTCCTTTGACTTCGATCGTTTGGGAGAGGTCGTACGAACAGCGGTTCCGTTCTTAGACCGAGTCATAGACATCAACTTCTACCCAACTAGTGAGGCTGGTGTCTCCAATAGCAAGTGGCGTCCGGTCGGCCTAGGACTCATGGGCCTACAAGATGTCTTCTTTCAACTCGGGATAGCGTTCGACTCGCCAGAAGCCCTCCAGCTCTCGACAAGGATCAGCGAGGAAATCTACTTCTGGGCGTTGTCAGCTAGCTGTGACCTGGCCGCCGAAAATGGCGCACACGATAGTTTCGCTGAAACCCGCGCAGCTCAAGGAGATCTCCAGTTTGATCTATGGGGTATCGAGCCAAGCGACACAGCTCGATGGGCCACACTCAAAGACCGCATAAGCCAACACGGCCTGCGTAATTCTTTAATGATCGCGATCGCTCCTACAGCCACCATTGCATCCATAGCCGGCTGCTACGAATGTATTGAGCCACAAGTTTCCAATCTCTTTAAACGTGAAACGCTGTCTGGTGAGTTCCTCCAGATCAATCGCTACCTCGTAAACGAACTTCAAGCACGAGGCCTATGGAACAGCGACATGGCCCAGAAAATCAAACGAGCAGAAGGTTCAATACAAGAAATAACCGAGATTCCCGAAGACCTCCGAGAGGTCTATCGGACAGCATGGGAGCTACCTCAACGAGCCTTAATCGATCTGGCAGCCGGCAGAGGCGCCTACATCGATCAGAGCCAATCGCTAAACCTCTTCATGGAGAGTCCAAGCATCGGCAAATTGTCATCTATGTACATGCACGCTTGGAAGAGTGGACTCAAGACCACCTACTACCTGCGTTCAAGGCCCGCCACCCGAATCAATCAAACGACAACCGCAACCGACGGTAATGACCCGGCTGGTCCGCCACCCGAAGGTAACCCTGTCGAAGCCTCCCCGTTCACCGACGAAGAGGCGATCGCTTGTTCCCTAGAGAACCCTGAGGCTTGCGAAGCCTGCGATTAATCGAAGAATTAGGAACGACATTAAATGGCACTCACTGAACCAGACCACAACTTCGCCTCCCCAGAGCCAGTAGAAGAATCATCACCCCAAACCGAACAAGGGTACGGAGCGCCCGGCAATATTCTGGACCCGGGCTTTAACCTGACTTTGCGGCCCATGCGGTACCCGGATTTCTACGACATGTANCGCGACGCGATTAAAAACACATGGACGGTAGAGGAGATCGACTTCTCCGATGATGTTGTAGACCTAGACCGTAAGTTGTTGCCTGCCGAACGACACCTGATCAATCNACTAGTGGCGTTCTTCGCTACAGGCGACTCAATTGTTGCTAACAACCTGGTCCTCAACCTCTACCAGCACATCAACAGCCCCGAAGCTCGGATGTATCTGAGCCGCCAGNTGTATGAAGAGGCACTCCACGTACAGTTTTACCTGACGCTCTTGGACAACTACATACCTGACCACGACGAGCGTGCTGAAGCATTCGCCGCCATCGAGAACATTCCATCAATCCGACACAAAGCTGACTTCTGCTTCAAGTGGATGGGCAGTATTGACGACCTGACGGAACTACACACCCAAGAGGATCGCAAACAGTTCCTTTTGAACCTCATTTGCTTTGCAGCGTGTATCGAAGGCTTATTTTTCTTTGCTGCTTTCGCCTACGTCTATTTCCTAAGAAGTAAAGGTTTACTTAACGGTTTAGCTGCGGGAACTAACTGGGTATTTCGAGATGAGTCCTGCCATATGAACTTCGCTTTTGAGGTCGTCAGAACGATTCGTAAGGAAGAACCGGAGTTATTCGATGAGGACTTATCGGTTCGGATCGTTGAGATGATCGAAGAGGCAATTGAAGTCGAAAGTCAGTTTGCAGAAGACGTGCTGTCAGGCGGAGTNGCGGGCATGTCAACCGCCGACACGCGGACCTATTTGGAGTTNGTGGCNGACCAACGATTGGCTCAACTCGGATTACCCAAACGCTATGGCGCCCAAAATCCCTTTGACTTCATGGAACTGCAAGACGTACAAGAGTTGACGAACTTTTTCGAAAGAACCGTTGCTGCTTACCAACACGGCGTCGAGGGCGACGTTGCATTTGATGAGGAGTTCTAACAGTTAGACGCTCAGAGAAGAGTCAATAGTTGGGTCAGCACTCGGTTATTGCTTCTGCGCTCATAGAGTCAGTTCAACTTAGGACCACTGAGACCCAACGCAGCTAGCTCAGTCTTTCAAGAAGGCCTCGAGTAATTGCTCCACCGCCGATACAGGCGTTGTTGTACCGGCCCGCACCTGAGCTTCCAACTCCGGGAGCAGGGTTCTCACAGACGGGTGACTTCGCAACCCATCATTCAATCGGTCATCGAGCATCGACCACATCCATCGCACGTTCTGTTGCTCTCTACGCCCCTCAAGCTCACCAGCCTCGCTCAGAATGCTTCTGTGCTCCTCTACCTTCTCCCACAGTTCATTTACCCCTGCGCCCGTCAGGCCGGCGCAGGTGAGGACTGGAGGGCTCCAGAGAGGAGAAGCCGGTGCCGTCAANTGCAGCGCGATCTCATACTCACGAGCAGCAGCTTCCGCAGCGTTCGCATTTGCACCGTCGGCTTTGTTGACGGCGATCATGTCAGCTAACTCCAAGATCCCCTTCTTGATCCCTTGAAGCTCATCACCAGCACCTGGCAGCATCAGCACCAAAAAGAAATCCACCATGTCAGCCACGACGGTTTCGCTCTGCCCCACGCCAACCGTTTCCACCAACACCACGTCATATCCAGCTGCCTCACAAATCAACATCGTTTCGCGGGTCATGCGAGTTACCCCACCCAGTTCGCCTGAAGTGGGCGAAGGGCGAACAAAAGCGGAGGGATCGTTGGCCAATGCGGTCATGCGGGTCTTGTCGCCCAAGATCGAGCCACCCGTCCGAGACGAAGTTGGATCCACCGCTAACACAGCTACCCGCCGTCCTCGACCCGTGAGCGTGCTCCCCAGCGTTTCAATAAAAGTGCTTTTACCGACCCCCGGCACGCCAGTGATTCCAATGCGGTGAGAAGACCCTGCTAAGGGCAGCAGCTCTGTCAAGAGCTCCTGCGCCATTTCGCGATGCTCTGGCAAATTGCTCTCAACCAGCGTTATAGCGCGTCCTATCGACGCTCGGTCGGCGGAACGCACGCCTTCCATAAGGCTCGCAATAGGGGGTATGGGATCCACAACTTTGAGGGTACAGGTCCCCGAGACGGGGGCTCTCAGATGATTTATCTGTTAACCAATTCTGAATTTGCGCGCTCCCGTTAGTAACTTAATGACGAAGTTGGCAAAGTGGGAGTTCATGGGCCTGGCGAAACAGATGTCGCAGCTACGAGGAAGTCGTCCTCATCCAGTAGAGAAATTCCTGGAACCCAACGAAACAGTGAAGTGGATCCTCCCCGCACAAGGCGGACTGCATCCGTTCACCATGCTGTTTTTCGCCGTATTTATTCTCTTGGCGGTCTTAGTGTTCGATCCCAGCTCATTCCTAATGGGCATGACCATTTCGGTAGTCGTATTTGCCGTAATAGCAGTTCTGACGACCGCTCGATACAGAGTGATCGCCATCACCGCCGATGATGTTGTGCTCTTGAAGGCACGAGGCTGGCGTCCGGGCAAACCAGTGGATTTCATTAGTCGCACACCGCGCACCACAAAGTTCGAAGTGCGGGGACAATTTTGGTCCCAGATCGAAATAGCGGGGGAGAAGCTCTGGGTCCATAAACGCTTTCAAGCGAAGTTAGACGAGGCGGACTCAACATTGGGTCGAGGAACTCTCAAGAAGGCGTCAAGTACCGCTTACAGGGCCAACAGAGCCAAAAAGAAAATCAAGCACGCTCGCCGGAAACGATAAGCCTTAGCTAAGTAAATTCTCTAACAATTCCGTAGCAGCTTCAGCGATAACGGTACCGGGAGGAAAGATTGCTGCAGCTCCTGCTTCTTTAAGGGCATCAAAGTCCTGAGGCGGAATGACCCCGCCGACAACAATCATGATGTCTTCGCGACCTTCAGCTGCTAGCGCGTCACGAAGTTCGGGTATGAGCGTTAAGTGCCCTGCGGCTAGAGATGAAGCACCCACTATATGGGCATCGTTTTCTACCGCTTGACGAGCTGCTTCCGCTGGTGTGGAAAACAGAGGACCTATATCGACGTCGAAACCCAGATCAGCGAAGGCCGTTGCGATTACTTTTTGGCCTCGGTCATGGCCGTCTTGACCCATCTTGGCGATGAGAATGCGAGGGCGCCTGCCCTCCTGGACTGAAAATTGCTCCACCAAGTCTCGCACCGAGTTCACGGGTTCAGTTTCGTCTCCCACTTCGCTGCTGTACACCCCACTGATTGATCGAATTTCTGCTTTGTGTCGACCATACGCCATCTCAAGGGCAAGGCTGATCTCCCCAACTGTGGCTTTAGCACGCCCGGCGTCTATGGCTAAGGCTAGGAGGTTTCCGTCGCCAGTGTCCGCTGATTTGGTCAACGCAGCGAGAGCTTTTTCGACCTGCTCGGAATCTCGCTCTGCTTTAAGACGCTCCAGTTTGGCGATTTGCGCAGCCTTTACCTCAGCATTATCAATTCGTAGAACGTCCACCGGTTCCTCGTGTCCTGGCCTGTATTTGTTGACGCCAACGACAACTTGTCGACCTGAATCGATCCTTGCTTGAGTTCTAGCTGCTGCTTCCTCTATCCGCATTTTGGGTATTCCGGCTTCGATGGCCGCTGCCATGCCGCCCATTTGCTCGATCTCATCGATGTGCTGCAACGCGCGATCGGCAAGGTCGCGAGTAAGTCGTTCAACAAAATAGCTTCCTCCCCAAGGATCTATGACCTTGGTTGTGCCTGACTCTTGTTGAAGGAATAGTTGAGTGTTGCGGGCTATGCGAGCACTGAAGTCAGTCGGTAACGCCAAGGCTTCGTCAAAGGCGTTGGTATGGAGACTCTGAGTGTGCCCCTGCGTCGCTGCCATAGCTTCGACACACGTTCTGACCACGTTGTTGTAGACATCTTGTGCTGTAAGGCTCCAGCCAGATGTTTGGCTGTGTGTGCGCAAAGAGCTTGATTTCGGGTTCGTAGGTTGAAAGCCCCCGACTAAATCAGCCCAAATGATGCGCGCAGCTCGAAGCTTTGCGACTTCCATAAAGAAATTCATCCCAATGGCCCAAAAGAAACTCAACCTAGGCGCGAAGTCGTCAACTTTGAGTCCCGCTTGCTGTCCTGTTCTCAAATACTCCAGACCGTCTGCCAGCGTGTAAGCCAGCTCAAGATCAGCTGTGGCTCCGGCCTCTTGCATGTGGTAGCCCGATATAGAAATCGAGTTAAACCGAGGCATCTCCTGGCTTGTGAATTCGAAAATGTCACCGATGATGCGCATTGATGGTTGCGGCGGGTAAATGTAGGTATTGCGAACCATGAACTCTTTGAGGATGTCGTTTTGGATAGTGCCAGCNAGTTTGTCCGGGGCAACACCCTGTTCTTCAGCTGCAACAACGTATAGAGCCAGAATCGGAAGGACAGCGCCGTTCATCGTCATCGACACACTCATCTGGTCGAGAGGTATCCCCTCAAACAGGGTGCGCATGTCGTAGATGGAGTCGATAGCGACGCCGGCCATACCTACGTCGCCGCTTACTCGTTCATGATCGCTGTCATAGCCACGATGGGTAGCTAGATCAAAGGCCACCGACAGTCCCTTTTGGCCAGCTGCCAGATTTCGTCGGTAAAAAGCGTTGGAGTCTTCGGCTGTCGAAAACCCGGCGTATTGCCTGACAGTCCAGGGCTGATTTGTGTACATGGTCGGATATGGGCCACGCAAGAAGGGAGCGAATCCAGGGAAACTTTCCACGTGCCCCATGTCGCCCTCAAGGTCGCTAGGCGTATAGAGACACTTAACGTCAATGCCCTCCGGCGTGTTCCAAACGAACGCGTCCGCAGAACCGCCCGTTTGTTGGACGAAGTTCTGCTCCCAGGTAGCAGCAGAGGGAGTTGGCTCGTCGTGTAGATCCAAGTCGATCGTCGCGAAGTTAGGAATTTGAGTCATAGTTCGAATTCACCTCGCTAATAACTGGTGGATGGGGGCTAGGGCTTCCAATACGTTGCAACCAAGATAGACAAAGTCGTCGATTTCTCCGTTGAGGCCCTCAACCAGATCCGGAGCCCCTGCTAAATAAATGAGCTGAGCACCAGCTGAACGCAACTGGCTTGCCACCTCAGCGCCGCGCTCGGAGTAAACCTGGTTCGATGAACATATACACGCGATCTGGCAGCCACTAGCCAAGAATGCTTCGACGCAGTCGTTCGCTGTGTCGAAGCCATCGTTGCTAACCACCCGAATTCCCCCTGCNTCAAAGAGGTTCTTCGCAAAGGTGGACCTAGCTGTGTGAGTCGCCACATCGCCGAGGTTCGCAAGAAACAACAAAGGTTGTTGTGAGGAAAGACTGGTTGCTTCACGCAGTTGTTCGAAGGGGACCGACCAGCGAAAAGTTGAGAGAGCCTCACATCGGTATTCGCCGTGGGGTTCGTTGGTTGCAGGAAAAGGCTCTCGTACCAGCTCATCCTCATCCAAATTAGGAAATTCGCTAGTGCCGGTAAGAGGGGTGGAGCGGACAGCCAAATCTGTGCGACGCCTTTCGCGGGTCTCCGCTATTGAAGCTTGCAATTGGCCAGATAGCAGCGCATTTCCAACACCTCCGAGGCTCTCGAATTCCTGAAAAAGTTTCCAAGAAGACATAGCCACTCGATCTGTGAGTTCTTCGATGTACCAACTCCCACCGGCTGGATCGATCACCGAAGACAATTTTGTCTCTTCTTGAAGAATTAACTGAGTGTTGCGAGCGAGTCGTAGGCCTGTTTCGTTAGCGAGACCTGCCACGCTGTCGAACGGAGCCACTGTGATGGCGTCAGCTCCTCCAACTGCAGATGCAAAACAAGCTGCCGTGGTGCGGAGCATGTTGACCCAGGAGTCGGTCTTAGTCATCATCGACTGCGAGGTCTCGGCATGAATAAACAATGGAGACACAGAAGGGTCTCCTCCACATGCCTTCACAATTCGTGCCCAACAGACGCGAGCGGCTCGAATCTTTGCAGTCGTCAGAAATTGGTCCGGTCCGGCGGAAAGCGTGAACTCGAGTTTGCTCGAAACGGCGTTTATGTCGATGCCTGCTTCCACCAAAGCTCTAATCCACATGACGCCAGCAGAGAGAACAGCCCCTAGCTCCTGAGAGTCTGACGCACCGGCGTTTGCCCATGTCGACCCATCGACCGATATCGGAACGACCCGAGGGAATGTCGTACTAACAGCAGCTNCCATTTCTGCACATTGATTTATCTCTTGGTCCAGAGGTAGTACCGAGTGGCCCGTGCGCGCTAAACGGCCAATGGGGTCTAGGCCGAGGTTGCTACGCAACGATTCGGACTTGCTTTCATCGTCACCGCAAACCTCCAACAGGGCGTCGGCTTGAATGGTGGAGCTCCCTGAGCTCAGATGTATTGGGGCTAAATCCAAATAAACCCCTTGGAGAATAGGCCGGAGCTTCTCGGCGCTCTCTGGTGCCCCGTTCAAGGTTATGGCAGTTGCACCGTTTTCTAGGTCAGTGAGAATGTGATCGTTAACACCCGTGCGCGATGCAAAATGTGTTTGCCGTACCTCCCACCCGAGAAGGTTGCCGGAAGCTCGACTTCCTCGAGCAAAGGATGATTCTCCCGGTAACCCGTCTTCGCGCCTGATGCTTTTGTTGCGTGCTCTCGTATAAAGCGGGAACCGTTCAATGTCGTCGAACGTTTTAGTAGTCAGCTCTTCCAGGCCTTTTCCTTTAAGCGCGGACGAAGCTGCGGTCTCCCAAGATTCGTAGTCGGAGTCGCCGTCGGCCATGACAGAAGCGTATTCCACTTACAGGTCAGATAACCAAGTAGATAACAATCCCTTGTCGTTAAATGAGCTACTTGGCTTAGAGCGTGGCATCCTTAGACCCCGTGAGTGCATCTTCTTCCGGCCCTAACAACGAAGTAGACGAATCGCGTCCCCTGTTTCGTTATGACGCACAACTTGCCGAACAAATTGAGACCACCTGGCAAGGGCGTTGGGAGGCTGACAATACCTATCGGGTCGCTAATCTCGGAAGCTCCACTGGATCTGATAGGGATAGCAACGAGGCCCCCTCGAAGCTCTTCGTCATGGATATGTTCCCGTATCCGTCAGGCTCGGGTCTGCATGTCGGCCACCCTCTCGGCTACATAGGCACGGACGTCTTCGCCCGATACAAAAGAATGAAGGGCTTCCACGTCCTGCACACGATGGGTTATGACGCTTTCGGGTTACCGGCAGAGGAGCATGCTCGCCAAACCGGAGAACACCCTCGGGTCAACACAGAAACAAACATCGCCAATATGCAACGCCAACTGGACCGCCTTGGCCTAGGGCATGACAAACAGCGATCCATAGCAACCACTGATGTCTCGTTTTACCGTTGGACCCAGTGGATCTTTTTGCAGATCTTCCAAAGCTGGTACGACTCATCAAGCCGCAAAGCGAGGCCTATCGCTGAGTTAGAACAACTGCTTGCCGACGGAGAACGCGAGACCAAGAGTGGCCAACTCTGGTCAGAGATGGGGGAGGTAGAGCGTCGACGAGAGTTAGATGAGTGGCGGCTGGCCTATTTGGGGGAAGCGCCGGTGAACTGGTGTCCCGCTCTGGGAACTGTGCTTGCTAATGAAGAGGTAACGGCCGATGGTCGCAGCGAGAGAGGAAACCACCCTGTTTTTCGGCGACCAATGAAGCAGTGGATGATGAGAATCACCGCATATGCCGATCGTTTACTCGAAGATTTAGAAACTTTAGATTGGACCGATTCCATTAAAACCATGCAAAGGAATTGGATCGGACGTTCCGAAGGGGCGGAAATCAGCTTTGCGACTTCTGGCGGAGACCCCATCGAGGTTTTCACTACCCGACCCGACACCCTTTTCGGTACCACAGCCATGGTGCTCGCTCCTGAGCATCCCTTAGTCAATTCCCTCATTGCAGACCAGTGGCCTGAAGGCACGCCCCCAGCGTGGACAGGTGGCGCTTCAAGCCCCAGCGAAGCGGTGGATGCCTATCGGAGATCAGCTGCAGAGTTGTCGGATCTAGAACGACAAGAAAACAAATCCAAAACTGGTGTGTACCTGGGCTCGAATTGCGCGGTGCCTGTCAACGGCAAGGAAGTCCCCATCTTTATCGCTGACTATGTCTTGATGGGTTACGGCACCGGAGCAGTGATGAGTGTCCCCGGTCAGGATCAACGAGACTGGGATTTCGCGACGGCCTTTGGTATCGACATCGTGCGAACAGTTGAACCCCCCGACAGTTTTTCGGGCGAGGCCTACATTGAAGATGGCCCTGCAATTAACAGTGACTTTCTCAATGGGCTACATATCGACGAAGCCAAAAGTTCAATTATCGACTGGCTCGAAGACAATGGACACGGCAGCCGGACAGTGACTTACAAGCTACGAGACTGGCTCTTTTCGCGGCAGCGATACTGGGGTGAACCGTTCCCTATTGTGTTTGACGAAACTGGGCTGGCTCTAGCCGTCCCCGAAGACCAACTTCCAGTTGAACTTCCGGAGTTAATGGACTGGGCTCCTCGAGCCTTAGACGAAGGATCTGAACCCGAGCCGCCCCTAGGTCGAGCCGAAGAGTGGGTGCACGCCGACTATGACCTGGGTGATGGGACTCGTACCTATACAAGAGAACTCAACACCATGCCCCAATGGGCCGGCTCATGTTGGTACTACCTGCGTTACTTGGACCCTGACAACGAAGAACACTTCGTCGACCCCTCCGTAGAGCGCTACTGGATGACTAGCCCTGACGGAGGAATCGGCGGTGTTGATCTCTACGTCGGTGGCGTAGAGCACGCTGTACTTCATCTCCTCTACTCCCGTTTCTGGCACAAGGTCTTGTATGACCTCGGGCACGTCTCAGGCCCCGAACCCTTCCAAAGGCTCTACAACCAGGGATACATTCAAGCCGCCGCGTACCAAGATGACAGAGGTATCTACGTCGATGCTGAGCAGGTCACTGAAAAAGACGGCGTCTTCCTATTCGAAGGACTACCAGTCTCCAGAAGCTTTGGGAAAATGGGTAAGTCACTCAAAAATTCCGTCACGCCTGACGACATGTATTCCGCATATGGGGCAGACACCCTCAGGCTCTACGAAATGTTCATGGGACCGTTGGATCAAGACCGCCCCTGGGAAACGAAATCAGTTGTTGGCTCACACCGTTTACTTCAACGGGTATGGCGCAACCTTATTGACGAAGATTCAGGTTTGCCGACTGTCGTCGATGCCGTTCCTTCCCAAGAGTTGACCAGACTGACTCATAGAACGATCGCTGCCGTCGCAGAAGCCATGGAAGGACTCAGATTTAATTCCGCTATTGCGCGTATTACCGAGCTCAATAACGAATTAACCAAGACCGCCGAGCCAGTTCCATCTGAAGTAGCAAGATCTCTCGTTTTGATGCTAGGTCCGCTAGTCCCTCACATAGCCGAAGAACTTTGGGAACGGTTAGGCAACCAAGGCTCGGTGGTACACGAAAGCTTCCCTGAGGCAGACACATCTTTGCTCGTCGACGAGACAATAGAAATTCCCGTTCAGGTCAACGGGAAGGTCAGAAGTCGCGTGACGATGACAGCGAATGCGGAAAACGAATTAGTGGAACAGGCTGCGCTCAACGACGAGCGCATACAAGAGTTGCTGGAAGGCAAAGAGATTCGGAAGATCATCGTGATCCCCGACAAGATGGTAAATATCGTTGCTAGCTAACAGCGATCCCGCATTGTGCAACCTTTAATAGCTTGCTATGCCCAGAAGAAGGTAATGCTGCCCTGACGGCGTCCGCGGTGTCGTCCTCCACGAATGCAGCAATTGTCGGACCCGACCCGCTCAGCCAAGCGCCCCATGCGCCGTTGTCCAATGCTGCCTGAATCGCGAGGGCCGAGTCTGGCTGGGCGGCGAGGCGGGTTGGCTGATGAAGATCGTCGACGCAACACTCACGAATAGCGGCCAGGTCGCATGATGCGATCGCTGCAGCTAACACAGTGCTTCGAGCGAGAGCTTGTGACGCTGTTTCAAACGAAACAGAAGATGGAAGACGCGTCCGTGATGCGTTGGTAGACGTCTTACCTTCAGGTATCCACACCACGACATCGAGAGTTGGTGGACATAGAAGTCGCACGACTGAAGTACCGGTCGTGGCAGTGATGCTGCCATAAATCGAAGCGGCCACATTGTCGAAGTGCCCCTCAAGCTTTCCTGACTGAGATAACAGATCTGGAAAACGTATGGCTCCAGATTGCTGCAATGAGGCCGCTGCTAAACCCGCTACCCGAGCCGAACCCGAAAACCCGAGACCCTTTCCTGGCGGAATCGACGTTTCAGAAAATAAAGGACCCGAACCGCCCGCTGCACGGAAAGCGGTGGCTGCTGGATGTTGTTCATCAAGTTCTGTCGCTGCACCAAACGGCTCTTCGACGTCAAGATGGAACGGCAAATCGAGAGCCACGGCCAAGCAGTCGAAGCCAGGGCCAATGTTGGCAGAGGATGCTGGAACAGTCACGCGCACCCAAGGCAGCGTACAGTCGTATCAGTCGGCTGCGAACGCACCCGGGGAAGAGTGAATCTAATGACACACGGAGGGAAGCTAGTAGCCAAGGTCCTTAAGTCCGCAGGGGTCGAATGCGTTTTCACTCTGTCTGGTGGCCACGTCATGGGTATATACGACGGTTGTCTTGATGAGAATATTGAGATCGTTGATGTAAGACATGAGCAAGCTGCTGTTCATGCAGCTGATGCCTGGGCGCGTCTGCACCCGGGCAAAGTGGGGGTGGCCATTCTCACAGCCGGTCCGGGCGTTACTGACGGAGTAACTGGCGTCGCTAATGCCTGGCGAGCCAATTCCCCAATTCTGGTCATCGGAGGTCAAGGCCCCTTTCGACATATTCGACGCGGTTCGCTTCAGGAAATGGACCATGTGTCGCTGATGAGACCAGTCTCCAAGTGGGCGGAGGCTTGCTACCAAACTTCCCGCATAGGCGAATATATGGAAGCGGGCATTCGAGCCGCTCTTAGCGGCGTCCCAGGGCCAGCTTTTTTGGAAATTCCGATGGATGTTCTCCACGGAAAAGTTGAACTTGACGAAATCCAGATGCCGAAGTTTCGAGATTATCGAGTCACCTCCATGGCGCCAGATCGACTGATATCGGAGAGTCTTGAACTATTAGCTCAGTCGCATAAACCAATGGTTATGGCAGGTACCTCGCTCAAGTGGAGCGAAGGAGGTCGACAGTTAGAAGCATTCCTCGACAAGACAGGCATTCCCTGTTTCGTTAACGGAATGGCTCGAGGCGAAATTGCTTGGGACCACTCGTCTTTCCTCTCCTTGACGCGAAAAGAGGCCCTTGGGGTGGCTGATTTAGTGGTCCTCGCTGGCACCCCTTTGGATTTCCGAATGCGGTTTGGCAATTCGATTCCCGATTCAGCGTCAATCATCCAAATGGACCTTGATGAGACTTTGATCGGTGACAATCGGCTAGTCGATATAGGCCTTGTGGGAAACCTTGGTAACAACTTTCAGGCTCTTACCGCCGCGTTGGAAGTCGGTGATCGCTCAATAGATTTCACTGCGTATCGTGATCAGCTTCGAGTTCGAGAAGACGAACTACACGCAGCGCGATTGGGTCAGATGGGTAGCGACGAAGTGCCCATCGATCCGCTGCGTTTGTGTAGCGAAATCGCCGATGCCGTCTCCGATGAAATGATCGTCATAGGAGACGGCGGAGACATTGTTGCCCAAGCATCGAAAGTCATCCAGGTGCCAAAGAACGGGACTTGGATGGACCCAGGACCTCTTGTCACTCTTGGAGTAGGTATGCCGTTTGCTCTCGCTGCTCAGAAAGCTCACCCAGACAAGAGAGTCCTAATCGTCTACGGCGACGGTTCCTTCGGGCTCAACGGATTCGAGTACGACACAGCTGTCCGTTTCGGTCTTCCGATAGTGGGAGTCCTAGGTAATGACGCGGCATGGGGTCAGATGATGAGACCGCAAGCAATGCTCTACGGCGAAGACCGTTTAGTGGCGGTCGAATTGAATCGCACTAGGTACGACAAAGTGGTTGAAGCCCTGGGTGGTCACGGCGAACATGTTGTAACACCGGACCAAATCGGGCCCGCTATCAAGAGGGCATTCGAGTCGGGGAAACCAGCGTTGGTGAACGTTGAGATCCGTCAAGATCGTGGTGAGATGAAGGGATCCACCTATGTGTAGACGAATTAAGGGCACTTAGAAGGTGTGCGGCAGATTCGTATCCACCGCTTCATTACCGGAATTAGGGACCCTCTTCTCGGCGGAGAGATCGACGAGAACTCTAGAGCCGAGTTACAACGTGGCGCCTTCAGACGAAGCCTACGCAATAGTCTCGAACAGCGAACCTAAAGGTCACTCCGTGCAAGTGATGCGATGGGGTCTGCGACCGGGTTGGAGTGAACCTGGGTCGAGGCCGCAAACAATCATCAACGCCCGCCTCGAGAGCGTCGACAGCAAGCCAACATTTGTCGAAGCGTTTACTCATCGGAGGTGCATTATCCCTGCGGACGGATTTTATGAATGGGAGGGCAGTGGCAAAAAGAGTAAGCGGAGACCGATGTACATATATCGGTCAGACGGCGCACACCTTTCCATGGCTGGCGCATGGGAGCGCAGTCCCGTTGACGACACTCTCTCATTTGTCATTTTGACAATGGAGGCCGACAGCTTTATGTCAAACATTCACCATCGGATGCCGGTAACTCTCAGCGAAGCAGGCTGCGATGAATGGTTGGACCACGAGAATTTTGACGCGCGAGACCTTAAGCAACTAGCGATCTCGGGAAGTCGTAACGCGTTGGGTGCCCACTACGTAGATCCAAAGGTCGGAAATCCAAAAAACCAAGGCGCCGAACTCATATCTCCTGTTCCTACCGGAACGCTATGGGATTAGCTGAGGTCACTCGACCAAAGCCGACTTTATAGATGCTGCAGCTGCTTCGAGGTCTGCTATCTCGACAGACGTTGCAGCTCTAGAAAAATCCATATCTGACATTGTGTTCGCTGGAATTAAATGAATGTGCGTGTGTGGAACCTCGAAACCAGCTATGACCATGCCGACTCGAGTGCAATCAAAAGCACGCTTTTGAGCTTTAGCGACTTTGTGTGCGACTTCAAACAGGTGCTCTCGGAGATCAGACGGCACATCGATCCATTGATCGATTTCGTCCTTCGGAACCACCAAGGCGTGTCCACGCTCGATTGGATTTATTGACATAAAGACGACACAACGATCGTCCTGCCAGATGAAAGTCCCGGGCAAATCTCCGTTGATGATCATTGTGAAAACAGATGCCATGAAATCAAGCCTACGATGCAAATGATGACTGAACCCCAGTTGCCGTGGAGACCGTTCACGGTGCCGAACCTAATTAGTGTTGGCCGGCTGGCCTGTATCCCAGTGTTCCTCTGGCTGCTCTTCTCAGTTCAAGACCGCTGGGCCGCTGCTCTGTTGCTCGGCGCCCTGGGTGCGACTGACTGGATTGACGGATACATCGCTAGGAGATTTGACCAGGTCAGCGAACTAGGCAAAATCTTGGATCCCACGGCCGATCGCCTGATGCTGCTAGTAGGCATTTTCGCTATTTGGGTTGATGGTTCCGTACCGACTTGGGTTGCGTGGCTGGCTTTGTGTCGAGAAGCACTAGTTGCGGTAGCTGCGTTGTTGTTAGCAGCCCTTGGAGCGCGAAAAATCGAGGTCACATGGTGGGGCAAAACAGGGACTTTCTTGCTTATGTTTGCCTTCCCGTTCTTCCTCGCCGGCGAAAGTGAAGTGTTTCTAGCGCCGTTTTTCGCTGCAGGGGCTTGGGTGTGTGCGATAACTGGGTTACCAATCCACTATTGGTCAGGCTTTACGTATGTCCCTGCAGCTCGAGACGCTCTCCTCGAGGGCCGCGCTGGCAGGAAAGCGTAGACCCAAAGATCGCTTGTTGGGATAGCGTGGGTATATGAACACGCCAACCGAACTGCGATACTCAACAGATCATGAGTGGGTCCGGACCGAGGATGATGTGGTTCGAGTCGGTATCACCGACTTCGCGCAAGATGCTCTCGGTGATGTGGTCTATGTTGAATTGCCGGAGCCGGGCTTAGAGGTTCAAGCCAACAGCGCATTTGCCGAAATTGAGTCCACAAAGTCAGTTTCAGATATTTTCGCTCCAGTTTCGGGTGAGATTACCGAGGTCAATTCTGCTTTGGAAGATCAACCAGAATTAGTTAACGAGGATCCGTACGGGGACGGTTGGGTGTGTGCAATACGCCCGGCGGCAGAGAGCGAACTTGACGCTCTCATGGACGCTGCGAGTTATGAAAAATTCGTTAGCGAAGAGAGCCAGGAGTAAGTGATGACTCAGTTGTGCGATGCATGTGGGCATTCGAACAGTGCGGGTTCAAGGTTTTGCTCTAGTTGCGGTCGCCCCCTCAATCCAGAAAATGAAGCGAGCACTGAAGCTCTGGAGACTCTTGGGGGTATCGATTCCGACGTCACGTTAGAGGCGCCATCAACGGGCGCTGCTTTGGTAGTAGCTAGCGGACATCAAGCGGGGACCCGCTACGCGATTACTTCTACTCATCTGACTGTCGGCCGCCATCCAGATAGCGATATCTTCCTAGACGACATTACGGTGTCTCGACGCCACGTGGAATTGCAGCAGGGGAGCGCTGGCTACCTCCTGAAAGACGTCGGTTCTCTCAACGGCACCTACCTGAACGGCGAGCGTTTACCAGATGGCGAAACACCGCTCACTAACGGCGATGAACTTCAAATAGGTAAGTTCAAGTTGCTCTATCTGGTTTCTTCAACCACCTGAATATGCGTCCAGAGCCTGTCTGGCCACTAGGGTCAGAGCATGGTCGAAATGGAGTTGCTGGGGGTCCAAGTTGAATTGCCCTCAAACAGTCCGCTGCTGTTACTTAGGGAAATGGTTGGGCAAGGACGCGTTCTGCCAGTTGTAATAGACACCCCAGAGGCGCATGCGATCCACCGGGGTATAGAAGGTATTCGTCTGGCCCGCCCACTAACGCACGATTTGCTGGTCACCATGCTCGAGGATCTTCAGGCAACCGTTACCTCAGTCACCGTGACTGAATTACGGGAGCGCACTTTTTTTGCCGAGATTGAGCTTGAAGTAGCGGGTCAGCGTCATTCCATCTCCGCGAGACCCAGTGATGCGATTGCCATAGCGGTCCGCACCGAAACGCCTATTTATGCATCGGAAGAGGTTCTAGCAGAGGCAGGGCAAGTAATCGCCACGCATCCGTCGGATGAAGAAGGCAACGATCCGGACGAACTTCTCGATGAATTTAAGCAATTCCTCGATGATGTCAGCCCCGACGACTTCTGAATGGTCTCTCCTCAACCGGTTTTTCGCGCGTTGCGCGCGAAATATCGCGCGTAGGGTGGTTGCTTACTAGGGATTTTGCTCGTACTGTGGCATCACATTGACGTAGTTTCATCAATGTGATCGCAATGATGACTGGCCGAGGCGGAGGCAAAACGGTGACCGAAGGCGTAGTGGAATCCGGCTTCTCTGGAAAACGAACAGCCGAGTTGGTGGGAATTACCTACCGACAATTGGACTATTGGGCACGAACAGATCTCATTCGACCGTCGTTAGCTGATGCGCAAGGCAGTGGCAGCAGGCGGGCCTATTCATACCAAGATCTTCTAGAACTGAAAGTAGTCAAGACACTCCTTGACGCTGGCATCAGGCTAGAAATGGTGCGAGACGTCTTCTCTTATCTCAGAGAAAACCTCGGCACTGATGTCGCTTCTGCGAATCTCGTGATTAACGGTTCGTCTCCTGTGTTGGTATCCGGTGAAGAGATCATTGACCTAATCCATAAAGGGCAAGGCGTGCTCAATGTTTTACCCCTGGCAGGAGTAAAGGAAGAATTGGACAACGCGATCATCGACTTGTTCCCTGCCGTTGAAGACCAAATTAGGGCAACCGGTTAAAAACGCAGTTAGCTACGAATCTTCTGGAGCGAAACGCATCGACGCCGAATTCATGCAATAACGATCGCCAGTAGGTTGCGGGCCGTCGGGGAAGATGTGACCCAAATGAGCGCCGCAGCTATGACACACGGCTTCAACGCGCACCATTCCGTGAGAGTTGTCGATCTTGGTGTCAACTGCTGCTTCAGAGAGCGGTTGCCAAAAGCTTGGCCAACCCGACCCCGATTCATATTTCGTTTCGCTAGAAAATAGATCGGCACCACAAACCACACACTGGTAGATACCCGCCGCTTTGAGGTCCCAGGTGTCGCCGGTGAAAGCTTGCTCAGTACCGGCCTCTTGTGTGACGTGGTATTGAAGAGGCGTCAACCGTTGCCGAAGGTCCTCTTCGCTAAAATTTTTCACATTGTCGCTCATTGCATGACTTTCAGAGAAATGTTGGATGAAGTTGTGGACGAAGAACAGCGTATTGCAGGCGCAACCTAGAAATCCTCTCTGTGGAAATTGATTTTGTTTCCCACCAAAAATCCACACCGATTTAGGACTAGTTACCCACAAGGTCTCATGTCTACTCTCCCGTACATGAACTTTGAACTGAGCTTTGTCGACGGCCGCGCGGAAGTTATTTCTGGAGCAGATAGCTACGAACAAGAGGGACCTATGACCACCTTCTTCCAATCTGATGGTCGCAACTACGTGGATTTCTGGTCGTCACGAATCGCTAGCTTCCGCACGACGGATTTAACTTCTGTTCGCAGAATGGCAGGAGATGAACAAGCGGCCGTCTAGTGCTTTAACCAGAAGAGTCGTCGTTTAACCCGCGCACAATGTCGACAACTTGACCAAGACTGTTCAGTCGCTCTTGAGTGTCGAGACCTTCTGGCTGGACACGGAGGACAGTGACCCCAGCATCTCGGTATGCGCGTACTCGTTCAGTGACTTCAGAAGTGGACCCCAAGAAATTGGTCTGCAGGATCAGTTCGTCCGGTACCGCTGCGATTGCCTGGTCTCGCTCCTTGTTCACCCACAGCTCTTGCACGCGACGAGCTGCTTCTTCGAAACCTCCACGACTGTAGGCGTCGTTATAAAAGTTCGTGCTTGGCGAACCCATGGCTCCCAAAGTGAAAGCTACGCCAGGCCTTCTAGGTTCTAGGAGCTTTTCGAGGTCATCTCCGAATTGAACCGCGCCTCCAGCTTGGTATTCGATGGAATTTGGATCTCGGCCTGCTCCAATAGCCCCCTGCACGACATGTTCGAGCGTCGCCGATGCTCCTGACGGTACGAATGAAGTGCCCACCCAACCATCGGCGGCTTCGCCGGTGTACGCAAGAGACTTTGGACCTAAAGTGGCCAGCCAAATCGGAATCTGATCATTAGCTGGTTGAGCTAATCGAAGAGCCTTTCCTTCACCGCCTGGTAGGGGCAGAACATGATGGTTGCCTTCGTAAACGATCTTTTCGCCTGCAAACGCCTGTCGAACAATGTCAACGGTTTCCTTAAGGCGACGAAGAGGTTGGCTAAACGGAACGCCGTGGAGACCTTCGACTACCTGAGGGCCACTTACTCCAAGTCCTAAAATAAATCTGTCTTCGCTAATTGCTGCCATGGACAGGGCGGTCATTGCAGTCATAACAGGTGTCCGCGCTGAAATCTGCAAGATGCCCGTGCCTAACTGCACGCTCTCGGTAACAGCAGCTAGATAGGCGAGTGTGCTGATCCCGTCCATGCCCCATGCTTCAGCAGACCAAATGATGTCGACACCCATTTGTTCTGCTTCGCGCAAAAATTGGACTTGGTCGTCCCAGTCACGTTTTTTGCCTGAAGCTGGGCCCCCATATGCGATAGAAACCTTCATGTCTCTTGCCTAGCGCACATAACGTCCTCTTGCAGCGCTAGTTTGCAAATATGGAAATACGACCGCTGACTGGGGCCTTCGGTGCAGAGGTACTGGGCGTAGACCTGGGATCTGGTATCGGAGACCAGCAAGCTCAAGCTATCCAAATGGCGCTCGCAGAAAATGGAGTGCTGGTTTTTCGGGAACAGGCTTTCGATATCGACGGCTTCGAGAAATTCGCACTGAGTATTGGCGAATTTGGGGATACTCCCTTCATAACACCAGTTGACGGCCACCCGAACGTATTGAGACTCCTACGCGAAGCTGACGAGCAAGGACCGCTGTTCGGTAGCGGATGGCACAGCGATTGGAGTTTCCAACTGAAACCACCCAGCGCAACGTTGCTCTACGCCGTGGACGTCCCCGAGGCTGGTGGCGACACGGCCTTCACTAGCCAATATCTAGCGTTCGAAAGTCTCTCGGAGTCTATGAAATCCATACTTTTGGGTTTGGAAGGGATTCACTCGGCTGAACGTAGCTACGGTCCGAAGGGAACTTTTGGGCGTCCCGACCCCAATTCGTCCATGGACATCCACGGAGATGAAACTGCGGTAGTTCATCAACTTCATCCTCTAGTTCGGTCACACCCATTGACCGGGCGACGGTCCTTATTTGTCAACGAGGTATATACCGTCGGGATAGAAGGACTTACCAACAGTGAGAGCAGCTCCCTGCTTAAGTTTTTGTTTGAACACTGCAAACAAATTGACTTCACATGTCGAGTTCGTTGGGAGCCAGGCACCCTGACAATCTGGGACAACCGGGCGACACAGCACTTCGCTATCAATGACTATTTCGGGAACCGAAGAGAAATGTATCGAATCACGTTGGCAGGAGAGCAACCGGTCTTAGCTTCAAGCTGAACCCGAAGCTTCTAACACCACCAAGGGCCCCAAAAGAGCTAGATCTTGCAAGGCCTGGTCATAGGAAAATTTTTCGGTGCAGGTAGAGCGAGCCCAGCTTTCTTCCTCAGAGCCGGGAAGGCGGCCCCGTGCAGAGACGCGGAGGTCTCCAGTTAATTGGCTTGTGACAATGATCTGTTGGTTTAGGAGCATTTTCAGAAACGCTTCTGGGTCATGACTGGGCTCATCAAACACGTAGAGCAAAGAGCCATCAGTAACAAAAGGGGTTATGTAGTGGGTTCTGGCCCCTTCTGATCCGCTGATATCAAATCGGAGCATCAACGCATCTTCGAAAGCTTTGAATACAGGACTGTCTGGAGCTCCCACGGTGACTGACCGTACCAATCAACAGGTCCGTTACGCGGCTGCGAGCTAACTTCTTTCCTAACGTTAACTATTCAAACCTCAGGGGAGGTAGCAGATGTCAGTACACGAAGGTGAATACTGCGGGTTTGAGACAGCTATCGAAGACCCGGGCATTCTTGTCGTGACTTTTAATCGTCCCGAGAGCCTTAACGCGTCGACTGCTGCAATGAAACGAGATCTAGTTGAGTTGCTCACGCAAACTCAAATGGACGACAAGATTCGTATCGTCGTGTTTACCGGCCAAGGGCAAGCCTTTTGGGCTGGCGATGACCTCAAGGGGTATAGCGGAGACAGCGTCCATGTGCCCCCAATTCATCATGGACACCACAACCCATCGGGGACCTATAACGGTTTGCGAACGATATCTCAGGCAGTCAATACAGCGGTCCGGAATTTAGACAAGATTTCGATCGCTGCGATAAATGGTTTCGCCATACAAACAGGATTCTCATTAGCTTTGGCGTGCGATTTTCGCATCGCGTCACGATCAGCCAAGTTGGGGAGCGCCACGCTTAGATTCGGGCTTTTGCCCGACGAGGGGGGTCAGTGGCTATTGGTGCAGCACCTCGGTGTCGCCAAAGCTATGGACTTCATGATGCGTAAACGAATCGTAGATGGAGAAACGGCATTCGAACTTGGGTTGGTCCACGAAGTGGTCTCCGACAACAACCTCATGGAGGAGACGTTGACACTTGCTCGAGAGCTTGCCGACGGACCGCAGGTTGCCATGAGAATGCTCAAGCGGTCGATTCTTCTTGCAGCAGATCTAACTTGGGATCAATCTCTAGATGAGATAGCTGCGAAAACTGCGGTCACTGACCATCTTCCTGATGCCCGCGAAGGCGCATCGGCGTTCATCGAAAAGCGACAGCCGCGTTTTAACGGCTGGCTAGAAGGCAGAGCAGATCCTCCGATGGATGGGCCAGCGCCATGGGAAGCAGATCCGAAGTAGTAGCGCTCCAGATGGGTGAAGATCTTTATCGAAGAGCCATTACTTTCAGTGCGTAAGTTTGTCGACGACTGCCACTGTTAGCAAAGTTCGCTCTTGACCTCCTTGAGGGCTGTCAACAATCTGTCGATATTTTCAATCCGAGCGGTGTGTCCCATACAACCGATTCGCCACACCTTTCCAGCTACGGGGCCGAGGCCTCCACCTACTTCTATCCCATAGCGTTCCAGCAATATCTTCCGTCCCTGGGCATCATCAAGCCCTTCAGGGAGGGTGACCGTGGTTAGCTCTGGAAGCCGGTGACCTTCCTGAGCCCAAAGATCGAAACCCAGTTCCGGTAACTGCTCGTGGAGATAATCTCCGCAAGATTGGTGTCGAGCCCAGGTCTCCTTGAGGCCTTCTCCTAGAACCGTTTCGAGACCGGCATGAAGTGCATAGAGCATCGAAATTGGGGCAGTGTGATGGTAGGCGCGCGCGCCGTCCCCCAGGACGTAGTCCTTGATCATGTTGAGGTCGAGATACCAACTTTGGGGGGTAGGAATCAAATGCTCCATTGCCCGTTCGCTTATCGTGATAGGCGAAAGCCCCGGTGGAACTCCAAGGCATTTCTGGCTACCGCTGTAAGCAATATCGATACCCCAATCATCAGTCAATACAGGTATGCCACCTAGGGAAGTAACGCAGTCCACAAGTAGAAGCGCACCTCCTTTGTTTTCGCCCAATGGGGCAATGTCGTTTCGAATACCGGTTGAAGTTTCAGCATGAACCACGGCTATCAGTGCAGGGTCAGGATGTGCCTCCAGCAGCCGCTGCGGGTCAATGGCGCGACCCCAATCTTCTTCCACCTTCACTACCTCTGCGCCGGCGCGAGTAGCAACGTCGCACATTCTTGTGCCGAAAACGCCGTTGACTCCAACCACGACACAATCACCAGGTTTTACGAAGTTGACAAAAGCTGCTTCCATCCCAGCGGAACCGGTTGCGCTAATTGGAAAGGTCAGGGAGTTACTGGTTTGCCACACAGTCCGCAAATAGTCATTGGTTTCGTCGAGCAGAGCTATGAACTCAGGGTCCAAATGACCGAGCACTGGCTCGCTCAGAGCTTTCATCACTTCGGGGTATGGGTTACTTGGCCCAGGGCCCATTAACAGTCGTTCGCTTCGAGTCACGCCGAGCAACCGTAGCTAGAAGTGCGGATCAATGCACAACCAGTGGCGAGAGAGTTTTATCTCAGTCGCGTAATCAAGCTACTCGTGTCCCAACGGCCACCCCCAGCTGCTTGAACTTCTTCGTAGAAGGAGTCAACTAACTCGGTTACCTGCACCGAAGCTCCAAGGCGTCCCGCCTCGTCTATAACAATGCCGAGATCCTTTCGCATCCAATCGACCGCAAACCCAAAATCGAACTCGTCGCGGATCATCGTCGAACCACGATTCTCCATTTGCCACGAACCTGCTGCGCCTCTGCTGATCGTCTCGAGCACTAGATCAAGGTTGAGTCCACTTCGTCGACCGAATTCGAGTGCCTCTGATAGCCCTTGTAAAAGCCCAGCGATACATATCTGGTTCACCATTTTGGTTAGTTGCCCAGCGCCGGAGGACCCGATCAGGTTGCAAGCTTGGCTATAGGCAGCGATGAAGGGTTTGGCTAGCTCGAACCATCTCTCCTCTCCACCACACATCACCGTTAACGCACCGTTCTCTGCGCCGGCTTGTCCTCCCGAAATAGGAGCGTCGACAAAGCCCACTTCGTGCTGAGCGCATAGCTGGCTTAGTTCGATTGCTAACGTCGCTGACGCGGTTGTGTGATCGACGATGAGGCTGCCTGGAGCCATAACGCTCAGGGCGCCTTCGTCTCCAGAAACTACTGAACGAACGTCATCATCATTTCCCACACAGATAAAGACGATTTCAGCGCGCTCAGCAGCTTCAGCTGGGGTTAACGCTAAAGAGCCCACATTTTCTTTAACCCATTCCTCGGCCTTAGCAGTACTTCTGTTGTACACAACGACATCATGACTGGCTGTTGAAAGGTGTCGGGCCATGGAAAAGCCCATAACACCAAGACCGATAAAAGCGACCCTCTTAGAAGTGGTCATTAAGGACTCCTTTTAACACCTGAACTGGATTTTGAGAGAAAGTAGCCCTTCGGCATTGCCTACCGTCGTACTCAGTCAACTACTTCGTTGTCATTGAGTAATTCACGGACTTCATGTTTCAGTATTTTGCCCATAACATTTCGTGGCAAAGCCTCAACCCACACCACCCGCTTTGGGTGCTTGAAGGTTGCTAACCGACCTGCGAACAGATCGAGAACATCGGCGCTACTGGGTTGTGTGTCACCCGCAGCAACTGCAACAACCACCGGTATCTCCCCCCACCGATCGTCGGGCATTCCGACTACGGTCGACTCAGCGAAAAGTGGGCTCTCGGCGAGGATATTTTCGAGTTCGGCAGGATAGATATTTTCCCCACCCGAAATAACAACATCTTTCTTTCGATCATCTATGTAAATCCAACCATCGCTGTCAGCGTGCCCTACGTCCCCAGTGTGAAACCAGCCATCAGTTATAGAGGCCGATGTTGCCTCCGGATTCCGCCAATATTCGCTGAGAATGTTGGGCCCTCGTACCCATAGTTCACCTGTTGAGCCAGGAGATACATCAGCCCCATCATCGTTGACTATGCGGACCTCGCATAAGGTCGCAGGTTTGCCACAAGATGTAGGCCTCGCATGCGCTTGGTCGATTCTCATCACGATTGCGGTGGGAGAAGTTTCAGTGGCGCCATATACCTGACCAACTGGAATACCTCGCTCGAAAAATGGTCGTGTGGCGGCCTCGGGAATTGTTGATGAACCGGCCATTAGGCCCTTGAGGGAAGACAGTTCAGTTTTCTCGAATTGGGGGTGGCTAGCTACCGCATTGAGAGTCGCTGGAACAAACAATGACCAAGTTGGTTGCCAACGCTCAACGTCTTTGAGCCATTCCCCAGGATCGAAAGCCCTGTGGAGAAGCACCGATGCGCCAGTCATGAGGGCCGGAAGTGTTTGAATGTTCAGACCACCGACGTGGAAGAGCGGCAAGAAAGTGAGGATTCGGTCCTTAGGGGTCAAGTCGTGAGCGTGGGCACTGTTCACAGCGTTAGAGGCAAGAGCGCTTTGTGTTAGGAGAGCTCCTTTAGGGGTTCCGGTGGTGCCGGAGGTATACGCGAGCAGGATCGCATCGGAGGGTCGTCCTACGCGAGGAGAGGTTGAGGCGTTTTCGATACCCGTCAACTCATCTAGCAGATGGACAATGTTGTTCTGAACAGCCTCTTGAGCATGGTCGAAAAACATCTCTTCAGCTATGAGAACCTGTGGCTCAGCGTCTTGCAAAATCCATTGGTGTTCGGACACAACCAGCCGCGAGTTGAGAGGTAGAAAGATGGCTCCAAGTCGGGAACAAGCGAGTAGCAAGCAGATTGACGCGGGGTCATTGGTTCCCAGCCAGGCGACTCGGTCACCGGGGCCGACGCCTCGGTCGTGGAGCCAGGCCGCTACATCAGCGATCCTCAGTGACAACTCGCGATAGCTCGTGCGTGATTCTTCAAATTCGATCGCTAACGCGTCTGGTTGATGCCCTGCCCAACGATCAATCCACGAAGCAAGATCTGACCCTTTATCCCACATAAGAGAAACTGTTAAGCCAAGTCACCCTGGAGGACACCCTCAACAACAACTAACTCGCCATCTAACGCAACGCTGTGATTGCGCATCGGTAGGTCAAAGTGCCCGAGCGTGTGTCGCCCTGCATGTTCGTTAGCGCCGGTGGAGTATAAGAAGTTTCCGGCGAACGCCCGTTGCTCAGTGCCGTTGGTTTGACTTCTGTCGTACAAAGGCAACGTGTCCCAACGTGCACCTGGATTCATTCCCCACCCAATGTGGCTCGTTGCGTATGCGTCGCGGTCACCCCACGCATCCGAATAACTCCGAAACAAGGCAGCGTCCGTCCCATCTCCAGCGACATCCACCACGTAATCATTCTCGATTGTCAGAGTAATTGGCGATTCAACGTACCTTTTGAAAGTTAAGTTCATGTCCCCGCGGTCCATCACTATTACCCCGTTGACGGTATTTGCCTTAGGGAACGCCAAACACAAACCACCGGGCCAGTGAGAAATCGAGCCTGGTTGCGTTGTGTAGCCCCAACCGCCTCCGCAGGGAGCATCTGCTAGGTCCACCACGACGTCGGTGCCAGCGGCTGAAGTGACGTGCATTTCGCCCGCCTTGATCAACTTTTTGATCCCAGATTTGACTTTCGGTTCGAGATCTTCGGTTGGCATCAACCTTTCCAGAGCTTCAGGGTGTTCGTTCGACACCATCAATACTCGGGCGCCATCAGACAAAATTTCTGGAAGTTCTGGGGCGTGTAACAGCCCTTCTACGGTGCAGTCGACAACGAAATCGACAGCAGAGAGAGCGTTGATAACTGCGGGGGAGCCTGCAATAGCGTCGGAAGCGCCCGTAGACCTCACTGGAACAGGGGCGCTTTGGCGCAAGGTTGGCAGAACTATATGAATCGGACGGATTCCTAAACGATCCAGAGCTAGTTCAGCCAAATTCACATTTGTCCCGCGACTTTGGGTTTCCGAGAGAATCGCAGCTGTGTGCGTGTCGTCGACCGCACACATTGCGAAGACACGAGCGAATACATCAATCCATTTTCCTTCAATGCGCTCTACCAGCATCTTCTCTCCTTAGCTCCTAACGCGAAAGCGATCTCAATCAACCAGTTAAGCACCGAACTCGGCTACTAAATCAAGAATCTTCACTTATGCGACGCCCAGGCGGCTACCCGATACGACAAGCAGACTTTAACTAGGGGCTTCACGGGGGTCGACGTCTGTGCCGTGGAGATGTGTCGTGTCGTTATAGCGATGGCAAATCCAACGACGCCCTCGACTCGTATCAGACCGGATTTCAAGCTCGGTGATGGAAGTCACATAAGGAGCTAATTCGGTATGCCATTGCCCAGGCCCTAAGCCGAAGGCGATTGCCATCGCCGCTGAAATTACCCCACCATGACACCCAATGAGAACAGTTGACTCATTGTGCCGTGAGGCAATGACGCTCAATGCTTGCCCCACCCGGTGTCGGAACCCGGCCCTGCTGTCCGCGCCAGGAATTATGGGGATAAACGGATCACGTTGCTCAAAGTTTTCGAGATCATATCTTTCTCGTACTTGCTCCCAGGAAAGCCCGTCAGCTTCACCCAAGCGAAACTCCTCCAGGTCGGCATGAACATTGATTTCTAAGTCGAGTGAGCTTGCAGTGAGCAAAAGCTGGGTTGTTTCCAAAGCCCTCGGGAGTGGAGATGAATAAACAACGTCGATTGAAGGCTCTGAACCCCCAGCAAATCTCTCTCCCAAGATTTGAGCTTGTTTTCTTCCCTTAGAGGAGAGACCGCTACAGGTCTTTGGGCCGCCCACGACTCCGTCAACCATCACATTTGACTCACCGTGTCGGATCAGGATGAACCGAGCGGTCTTGGAGCGGGGGGCTGCATCGGTCATCGAGGAACTTTAGGCTGGGAAAGCCCGTTTGGGGAATTCAAAGCATCTTCTAGGTGCCGTACGATTCCCATTATCTGTTTCCGTGTGAGAAGGAAGTAATGGCAGACGTCGAAGTTGAAGTGGATCCGGATGAAGTCGGAATTGACCCTGAACGAATCGAACGCTTAGGGACGCATTTGGCTAAATATGTTGATGATGGTCGTTTGCCGGGAGTCAACGTGTTGGTTAGTCGCGGGGGAAAGGTCGCGTACCGTTACATGTACGGATCTCGAGACCTTGAAAGAGATCTTCCAGTCGAATCAGACACCATTTATCGCTTCTACTCGATGACGAAGCCGATTACCTCGATAGCAGCGATGCAGCTGTATGAGAAAGGCTTATTGCAACTCAAAGACCCAATATCTAATTGGATCCCTGGGTTTTCCGATAGCAAAGTCTTCGTGGGCGGTGACGCAGTAAATCCAGAGACCCGTGACGCCACCCGAGAGATCACAGTCCACGACTTGCTGACCCACACAAGTGGACTCACGTACCACTTCCATATGGCCAACGCAGTAGATGAAATGTATCGAAGAGCAGGATTCGACTGGACGCGTAGCCCAGGAGATCTAGAGAACCAGTGCAACGTTTTAGCGTCACTGCCGTTGCTGTTTGATCCAGGCACAGAGTGGAACTATTCGTACTCCACCGATGTGCTAGGACGGGTTGTTGAAGTAGTTAGTGGGCTCACTCTTGACGCCTACATGGAAGAGAACATATTTCAGCCGCTAGGAATGGCAGACACCGGATTTTCTGTACCAGAAGGTCAAGAGTCCCGGTTCGCTTCGTGTTACTTCCCGCAAGGTGAAAATAAACAAGCGGATCTTCTCGACGACGCGCAGCGCTCGCCATACCTGAGAAAGCCCATTGGTCTTTCAGGCGGTGGAGGACTGGTCTCAACGCTCGCTGATTATCATCGCTTTACGCAGGCACTGCGAAACAACGGTGTCTTAGGTGAACAAAGAATTGTTGGTAGGAAGACCCTGCAGTTCATGACTAGGAATCACCTACCCGGAGGGGTTGACTTAACTGAGTACGGCCGGCCTTTGTTTTCCGAAACAACATATGACGGAGTCGGTTTTGGGCTTGGATTCTCCGTCGTTGTAGACCCGACCAAAGCCAAAGTGCTCAGTCAGGAAGGCGAATACGGTTGGGGAGGAGCTGCATCGACAGCATTCTGGGTCGACCCGGTAGAGGACATGACGGTCATTTTCTTAACCCAGCTGCTGCCATCCAGTACCCACCCAATAAGACCCGAAATGAAAGCGCTGATATACCAATCGCTTCTCTAAGCCTCAAGGAATCCGTCAGGCTTGATTCGTCAACCACCCTGCATTTGAATGAGATCTTCCGCTGGAGGTGAAGCGAGATGAGTAAAAAGTATTTCTTTCAGATATCAACTGATCCTGATGTAGACCCGCGCAAGTGTGCTGTCGCTATGGCGTGTGCGGCACAAGCTGTTTCAGATGGGCACAGCGTGGATATTTTCTTCGCGTCTCACGCGGTCAAACTTCTTCAAAGCGAGTTCGTCGATGCCCTCGACGTTCGTGTTTCTCAAGAGCCTGGTTTCTGCAAGGAGATCCTTAAGGCGCTAATGGAGGGTGCAAGGATTCACTGTTCGACTGGCTCGCAAGCAGCGCTAGGAGTTACGCCTGATAATGCTGACGAGGTATTAGTTGAGGGCTTAGCGCTTAACTGGAGTGGTCCNCCAGGGGTCATAANGTTGAGTTCTGAAGCCGATATATCTCTCACCTATTGAGCGGTAGTAAAGCCCACCTTTAAGGTTTCCGCGGATTCAGGTAAATCTGATAGAGGTCTTAGCAACTTTTGCAAGTTACTCTCCTAACCCATGAGCAACGAAGAGACACTCGACTTTGATCTCGTCATAGTTGGTACAGGTTCTGGCAACAGCATCCCGGGACCGGAATTTGATCACTGGAATATNGCGATCATAGAAAANGGNTTATTTGGNGGNACNTGCCTAAANGTCGGTTGTATCCCNTCAAAGATGTTCGTCTACGCAGCAGACGTCGCCGAANTTATCCGCGACTCAGCTACTTACGGCATTCAAGCCAGTATCGANGAAGTTAANTGGCCTGCAATTCGCGACCGTGTTTTTGGTCGTATTGATCCGATAGTGCAAGGAGGAGAGGAGTACCGACTTGGGGTTGAATGCCCCAATATCACCGTCCTCAAAGGAACGGGTCGACTGGTAGGCAGCAAAACGCTTGACGTAACAGGCGACGATGGTCAAGTAACTCGAGTATCAGGACGACACATCGTTTTGGGCGCGGGTGCGCGACCCTTCATCCCTCCATACCCGGGCCTTGATGATGTGCCCTTCCATACCTCAGACACAGTCATGCGCATCGACTCGCTTCCTCAACGCATGATTATTTTCGGAGGAGGCTATATAGCGGCCGAACTGGGCCACGTTTTCGCGGCCTTTGGCTGTGAGGTAACCATCATCAACCGAGGTGAACGCCTGTTGCGTCGAGAAGACGATGACATATCGATCCGCTTCACCGAGATCGCGAGCCGACGGATGGATGTTCGCTGCGGCAGCGAAGTGACGAAAGTTGAACAGATCGGCAACGATATTCGCGTTGAGATTCAAAGAAATGCAGGCATTGAAACTGTTGAAGCCGACATGTTGCTAGTGGCTGCGGGCCGGGTCCCGAATGGTGATTTATTAGGTGCACCGGACGTAGGTATTTCTTGCGAACAAGGACGAATTCTGGTTGACGAGCATTTCCGCACATCTCTAGAAGGGGTGTGGGCTTTCGGCGATATTTCTAATGTTCATCAACTCAAACATCTTGCAAACGCAGAGGTAAGGGCTTTGCGACAAAACCTTCTAAAAGCAGAAGGAGAGATAGATGGGCCGATGCTCAGTGTCGATGACCGGTTTGTTCCTCACGCAGTTTTCGGTCACCCTCAAGTTGCTTCAGTGGGCCTTACCGAAAGGGANGCAAGGGAACAGGGATTGTCAATCGTTGTGGCACTCAAGGACTATGGCGCNACTGCCTATGGTTGGGCCATGGAGGACTCACAGGGATTTTGTAAATTGATAGTTGACGCTGAAAGCCGCCAGCTCCTAGGAGCCCACCTCATCGGTCCTCAAGCTTCATCCTTAATTCAGCCACTAGTGCAGGGAATGGAGTTTGGACAAACAGTGGATCAATTAGCTTCCCAACAGTTCTATATCCATCCAGCTCTGACTGAGGTCATAGAAAACGCCCTCTTGGAGGTTTAATCTCGGCGACGCACCTACTCGGCGCTCAGGTTGATCTCCCAAAGGACCTGATCGAGACAGTCGCCGGCTGACATGACCGGAAAGTTGCAAGGACGTTCCGGGGAAACTGTTGAAGGAATAGGTGACAGGATCGTCCAGGGCGTGGGATGACAGAACTGAACAACGCTAAGCCGTCCTTCTAGCTGATCCTTGTCTGCTGCGACCCGATGCCACCCGACGGGTACGAGTCCGTTCGTCAATCGTTCAAGCATGATGCCGGTGTTGATGATGACATGTCCGTCAGGCGGTGCAGCATCAATCCATTTGTCGTCGACCTTCACCTGAAGACCCCGTGCGGTAGCGCGAGGGAGTGCGGTAATCAGATTGATGTCTCCATGTTCTTCCGCCCACATGTGACCGTCGTTACCGCTACCCGGGGCGTCGCTCATAGGCGGGTAACGAATTGCTCTCGTCAGGTGGGACCCATGCCGGAGCATCGTGTCGAAATAGTGTTCATTTGCGCCGACGCCAGTAGCAATGATTCTCAAGAAGCGAGTCTGCAGTTCCACCAGGCACTCGTGAAAATGAGTCAGGATTTCTGCAGCATTAGAAATGTGCCGAGACGGGAAGACTGGATCACCGTAGCGATGGGGGTAACGCTCTCTTAAGGGATGACCTGGAGGTAAAGCTGTCCCCCAATTAAGCATCTCCTTCCAATCTGGAGTGTCAGAAATGGCGGCCGTTTCGACCAAAAGGCCGGTATACCCCGTTTGTCCTCTTGCGCCAGAAGCCACATATTCTTCTTTGGTCTCGGTGGGAAGGGCGAAAAATTCTGAGAGCACATCGTACGTTTCGTCGAGCATGTCTTCGGAAAGATCATGCTTGGTGTACACGAACCCCGTGCTTAAACTTCGCATGACCCCATCGACGGTGGCGAGACGTTCCTGGGTGCTCCCACGTTCAAAGGCGAGAAGATCAACGTCGAGAATGTCAGTCATTAAGTGCCAAGGTATGTGGAAATGCCTCAGTTGTCAGTCAGTTTCTCACTTAACCACCGCTCGTAACGTTCGCTGTCAGTCCATGCGCCCGTAGCGACGTCAAATTTCTNTGCGGGTTCAAGCATCAACGACGTGGAGCCTCCGCGAGCTTCAGAGCTAGAAACGAGGTTAAGAGCAGGAGATATCGGTAGTTCCAACTCAGATGGTGTCTCNAATGGTTCTCTAGGAGCGACTGCAACCTTTGGAAGAGTGGAAAGAACCGAGTCTCGCAATTGTGGGTTGTTGTCGTAGAACACCGGATCCTGAATTTGTTGCCACTTATCGGCTCCCATGATGAGCAGGTCATATCCGAGCGCAATGTCTGCGAGTAGCTGCTTGTCAGTGACATTTACCTCGAGCCATTCATAATCCTCGGCTACCTCGCGTAGTACCTCAAGGCGATGCTCAAATAATGGTCGCACGACTTCTTCTTTGGCCAATGCGACACGACTAACAGCCCACACGACAGTGTCGACGTTGCAGTATGTTCTAGCGGCTTCAGAGATAGCTAGATGAGCAATGGTCGGGGGGTTGAAAGAGCCTGGGTAAACAGCTGTTGTCATGTCACACGCGTCTACCAGTCAAGGCTTTCAACATACGGGGATTGCCGCCGAGTTGCATCTCGATGTCTCTGCTGATCCCGTGAGCGAGGTTGTCCCACATTCGGTCTAACAGTTGAGCTTCGCGAATGTCTTGTTGTGATACCTCGTTAGCGGTGCAGGCCCTGAACAGCTGCTCGCAATGTTGCTTGATGCCGAGCAACGCAACCACTAAGGCCAGATCAAGAGGCGCCGAGCCGGCTTTGCGGGCGAGTTGTGCTTTATTTTGGACGTCGGTCGCCAAGTCACGAACTATAGATTCAGCCAGCTTCTCATAGGTTTCTTGGGGACACTTGTGTCGTGTAGCGAGCGCGCGGGTGGCGCTCTGCGCAGCTTCGAAGCCGAGACGGGTTGATTGACGACGCAAACTCTCGAACCATTTGGCTTTGGCGTTGCGGTGGGCGCCCCTGGGTGGGGGTTGCTTCTGTGCTGGATCAGAAGTAGGTGGGAGCTTCAGAGATTGGTCGTATTTGAACCTTCGATCCGGGTCGGAGAGAACGAACCATGCTCGATTGAGTTGCTGCATCCTTGAGGAGTTGCCAGCGTTTCGGTCGGGGTGATAGGTGAATGCAAGCTTTCGGTACACCCTCTTTAACTCTTGATGGGAGATGGTTGAANCCACTCCGAACTGTTCATATAACGAACCTTGATTGGTGGTTACGGGTGGACTGTCGGCCATAGNTCAGTTTCTAAGAGTTATTTGNCCTGGCTTGCCGCTTTCCAGCCCGCCGATCACTGCTGCCATATGACCGCCATTTCGCAACTCAGTCACGGCTTCCATAGCTGCGGCCGGATCGCAAGAAAACAAAAGCCCGCCGGAAGTTTGAGCATCGCACATAATCAGACGGTCAGTCGGTGACCCGCCTGACAAGTGGGGCTCTAAATAGTCAAGATTCCTTTCGGTACCTCCAGCTACAAAGCCTTCGTTAACGAGATCAGCAACATCAGGCAACCTCGGTACGACCTCGGTCTCAATGAACGCAGACAGTCCACTGGCGGAAACTAACTCGTGTAAATGTCCAAGGAGTCCGAAGCCGGTGACGTCAGTGGCAGCTGACGCTTCGGCTTGAAGGGCGGCTTCAGCAGCAGCTGCATTGAGTCGCGTCATCTCACGCACACCCGCTGTGTAGATCTGTTGTAGCCGACCTCCATCTTGGATTGCCTCTGGTTCGGAACGTTTGAGGGCAGTAGCAAGCAGGCCTGTTCCTAGTGGTTTGGTCAAAACCAATGCATGCCCCTCGCGTCCGCCGCTATTGGTGAGAGCGGCATTCTCGTCGATTTCACCTACTAGAGACATTCCATACATCGGTTCGGGTCCGTCAACTGTGTGGCCGCCTGCTACTACCCAGCCACCGTTAGTCGCCGATTCTTGACCACCGATGAGTACTTCACTCAAGATTTCTAACGGAAGTTCGTCNCGAGGCCATGCGACCAAATTGAGNGCAAATAAGGGCCTCCCGCCCATTGCNTAGACGTCGCTAACAGCGTTAGCCGCTGCGATTTGGCCCCAGATCTTGGGGTCGTCAACTATTGGTGTGAAGAAGTCAGCTGTTGCAACTAAAGCAGTGCCATCAGGCCGTCGCCAGACGGCGGCGTCATCGTTATGTTCTGTTCCCACTAAGAGGTCGGGGTGATGGGTAGTGGGTAAGTGACGCAACACGTGCGCCAGGTCGCTAGGACCTAATTTGCAAGCTCAACCAGCCCCGTGGCTGTATTGGGTCAGTCGGATCAAACTTGTCACATCACCAAGGTAGCTCTATCCGGCTACTCGGCCGCATATGTGCGCATGGTCTCAAAGAAAATATTCATACCGCGATCACGATCTATGGCGTAACCAACCTGACAGTTCAACGGCTGATTGTCCCAGCCTCTCTCGTCCACGACGGTCATCCCAGTGGTGTGCCTTCCTTCAGTTTCGACGCGTACAGTTCGAGGCTCGAACGTAAATATTTCTGGGTGAGTGACCGCAAGGACTGCGCATGGATCGTGTAGCGGGACCCGCTGCCCGCTAGTCCTTTTCTGGTATGAGGAGAGGTAGAAGTCGAAAAGGTCAGCGGCGAATATTGCCACTGGATTGTTGATCTCGCGTAAGCCAGTGATGGTGTCTTCGTCGATACCGAATTGGTGTGTCAGGTTTAGTCCAGCCATCAGGAACCGTTCGAACCCGGCGTTGAAAACTATCGCTGCGGCATGAGGGTCGGCCCAAACGTTAAATTCCGCAGTAGGCGTCACATTCCCTGCCCCAGCGCTTCCACCCATAATGGAGATCCCTGCAACCCGTTGNACTATGTCAGGAGCTTGCTGAACCGCTAACGCGATGTTGGTCAGGGGGCCAATGGGAACAAGCCACACGTCGTCGTTATTTCTGACGGTCTCAATAAGAAAACGCACTGCATCGGAACTCGTAGAAGAACGCGTTACTGCCGGACGAACTGGTCCATCCAGCCCCGTCTTTCCATGAGCCTCTTCAGCATGGCGAGCCGCAACCAGTAAGGGTTTTTCAGCCCCTGCGTGTATCTCGACGTTAAGTCCCACTAATTCAGCCAAAAGGAGAGCGTTATCGGTTGTTAGGTCGAGGGGAGCGTTCCCAGACACCGTTGTGATTCCTACGATCTCGGTCAACTCAGCTGCCATCATTATTGCTATGGCATCGTCGTGTCCGGGATCGCAATCGATAATTACTTTGGGTTTCATAGACGNCTCATTCCCGGTCCGTTCTCGTTNGTTTCACCCCAATAGTGGGGGAGACGTAGATAGCCAACTCGAGGTAAGTCAACATTGGGGGTAAGTCCCTGATGAATCTTAAGTCGCTGAATGGTTCGAATATGGCTGAGCATTTCGTAGAAAACCATCCATAGAGAGCCTTCCAGCGTATAAGTGATCTGCGAGTTGTCTTCTGGGCTAGCAGCAGCACCTCGAGGCAAAGTGGTGATCACATATTCCCAGAATTGTGTTCCTCGTACGGTTTTGATCTCAGATCGAAAAGTCTCTGTGCTTTCCTGCTCCACTAGGCGAGTGAGCCAGCTAATACCCAACTTGAGTTTGTCTAACAGATCGGGTANTTCCCAAAAAAGATCAGCGTCAAGTAAACGGTCCCATTTATTGTCAGGGCCCATTTGNTGCTCGCNCCAGTTAATTGGTTCGGGTGTGGCCTCATTNGGCCATAGCAAATGGCCAGCTCGTCTCTTGGTGAAAACAAGAGCGTCCCAGGCGATGTGAGAGACCTGNCGTCTACAAGACCACCACATCCATTCCCTTTCAGGTGAAGGATCATGAAAGTCGAGCTGCTCGTCTGTCAGGCCGGCGATTTCCGCTTCGACCCAGGTGACAATATGTGGGTACCAAGGCATAGCCCCCGAAGTTTCGTCGGCTGGCATTTCGATAATGTCGGCTCTAGTCAACGCCATGCTGAAACGCTAGCCGTGACACGCCCAACGAAGAGATCAGATTGACAGATCTTCAAATGCTCGAGGATCAGGGCAACTGCAGACAAGGTTGCGGTCGCCATGGGCGCCATCGATTCTGCTGACAGGGGGCCAATATTTATCCAAGCGGATTGAATCCAATGGGTAGGCAGCTTCTTCTCGGCTGTAGGGATGTTCCCAATTGCTGGTTGTCACATCCTCTGCTGTNTGAGGAGAGTTGCGCAATGGATTATCTTCAACAGTCCATTCGCCTGATTCAATTTTCGATATTTCGTTTCGTATCTCGATCATGGCATCACAGAATCGGTCGATCTCTTCTTTGGACTCGCTTTCTGTTGGTTCCACCATCAAAGTTCCAGCGACTGGGAAAGACATAGTCGGGGCGTGGAACCCATAATCGATGAGTCTTTTAGCAACATCTTCGACGCTCACGAACTCAGAGTGGGCNCGTAGATCCAGAATGCATTCATGGGCTATCAGGCCATTTTGGCCGCGGAATAGGACCGGGTAGCTGTCTTGGAGCCGCGAGGCAACGTAGTTAGCGTTCAAGATCGCGATCGAAGTCGCCTGCTTTAAACCGTCAGGTCCCATCATCGCTATATACATCCAAGGGATCGGGAGAATGCCAGCCGAGCCCCAAGGAGCCGCGGCTATAGCGCCGCTACCCGAGGCTGGACCGGCTTCGGGGACAATCGGGTGGTTTGGCAAAAAGGCAGCAAGGTGCTCTTTGGCCGCCACCGGTCCGATCCCAGGGCCGCCGCCNCCATGGGGGATNCAAAAGGTCTTGTGGAGGTTGAGGTGGCTTACNTCAGCTCCAAAAGCCCCNGGGGCTGCCAGTCCTACCAGGGCATTGAGATTGGCGCCGTCAACGTAAACTTGTCCGCCGGCCTCATGTACCAGGCGACAAATTTCACTGATACCTACTTCGAAAACTCCATGGGTAGACGGGTAGGTAACCATGATCGCGGCGAGCTCGTTTTTGTGATTAGCGACCTTTTCTTCAAGGTCTTGAAGCGATATNTCGCCATTGTCGGCGCACTCGACAACGACCACTCGTAGTCCGGCCATGACCGCCGAAGCAGCGTTTGTTCCATGCGCAGATGACGGAATTAGACATACATCTCGACCCTCATCACCTTGCGCCTCGTGGTAGCGCTTAATTGCCAGCAGGCCGGCAAATTCTCCTTGTGAACCTGCGTTCGGTTGGAGGGAGATAGCGTCGTAGCCAGTGCACTCCAGCAGCCACTCTTCTAGATCTGCGATCAATTCCATATAACCCTGGGCTTGATCAAGAGGAGCAAAGGGGTGAATATCTGAGAACTCTGCCCAAGTGATTGGCTCCATTTCGGTTGTTGCATTCAACTTCATGGTGCAACTACCTAGAGGAATCATGCCGCGGTCAAGGGCTATGTCCTTGTCCGACAAACGGCGGATGTATCTCAACATCTCGGTTTCGGATCTGTAGGTATTGAAAACGGAATGAGTCAGAAAATCTGANGACCGTCTCATTGGCGCCTTGATTCCTGATTCTGGATGGAGTTCCTCNAGGTCTTGCTCATGTCTTGAGAAGCATCGCGATAAAGCCTCAATAACAGCCGTGTCGCAGGTTTCATCTAAGGCAATNGCCACTACATCTGCGTTGACGAGATGAAGATTNAAGCCCTCCGTTAGAGCACGATCAACGAGTTCANCGGCTTGACCAGGTACNGANACNCTCAGAGTGTCAAAAAATGTCTCGTTTAAAACTGAGAAACCGGCTTCTTTCAACGCCGACGCCAATTTTGACGTCAAATNGTGGACCCGCTCAGCAATCGCCCGTAGCCCATCGGGGCCATGCCACACGGCGTACATCGACGCGATAACGGCTAGGAGTACCTGAGCTGTGCAGATATTACTCGTGGCTTTTTCTCGGCGAATATGTTGCTCTCGAGTTTGCAACGCCAGTCGAGTAGCTGGTCTCCCAGCACTGTCCACTGACACTCCCACCAAACGACCGGGAAGAGCTCGTTTGTGGCTTTCCCGTGCAGCAAGATAGCCAGCGTGGGGCCCTCCGAAGCCGAGAGGCACTCCAAAGCGTTGTGAAGTGCCCACTACAAGATCTGCCCCTAGTTCACCGGGTGGGGTGATCATGCAAAGAGCAAGAAGATCTGAGGCAACACACAAGAGACCATCCCCGCNGTGGAGAGTCTCAGCGATCGGTCGAATATCGCGAATTTCACCGGAAGAGCCTGGATATTGAACGAGCGCCCCATAACAATCAGCGTTGTTTAGATCTTTCCACGCATCTCCAATCTCTATTTGAATTCCGAGTGCCTGGGCTCGAGTTCGAACGACGTCGATGGTTTGGGGATGACAGTCGGCGTCTACAAAAAATTTCGTAGCACTACTTTTTGTCAAGCGCCGTGCCATGGTCATTGCTTCAGCCGCTGCCGTGCTCTCATCAAGCAATGAACTGTTAGCAATCTCCATACCGGTCAGNTCGCAAACCATCGTCTGATAATTAAGGAGCGCCTCAAGTCGCCCCTGGCTTATTTCAGGTTGGTAAGGGGTGTATGCGGTATACCAAGCCGGATTTTCTAACACCCGGCGAATAACTACGGCGGGGGTAACGGTGTTGTAGTAGCCGAGACCGATCAAAGATTTAACGGGGCTATTCTTTCGGGCTATTTCACGAATCTTGTCGACCGCATCAACCTCGCTTAGAGAGGGAGGGAGGTTAAGTGGCTGGGCAGTTCGAATCGCTTCCGGCAGAGCTGCATCGCAGAGCCCTGCGAGATCTGAGTAGCCAATTGACTCCAGCATCGCCTGAACGTCGCCTTCGCGAGGACCGATGTGTCGATCAACAAAAGAATTTTCCGGCTTAGAAGCAGTGGTCATAAGATCTCAATTTCGTTTGTACTTGTGTTGAACAAATGGCAAGGCAGTTATTTGGCATGGAAATTCTTTATCTCGGGCGTGAGCGATAAGACGAGAGCCGTCGTCGGCAACGTCCGGATCTATGTATCCCATCGCAACAGGTGCCTCACAAGTGGGTCCGAACCCTCCGCTTGTAACGATGCCCACCTGAGTCTCGTTTTCATCGAAAAGAACTGCCCCCTCGCGGATGGGGCGCCTTGTTAGAGAGGAAATGCCCACCCTGGTGCGCTGAGTGCCGTTAGCGATTTGATCAAGGACGACGTCGGAGCCAGCAAACCTAGCGTCCTCGCGTCGTCGCTTGGGAATAGTCCAAGCGAGCCGGGCCTCGATGGGTGTTGTCCCCTCATCCAAGTCGTTCCCATAAAGGCAAAGTCCCGCTTCGAGTCGCAAGCTATCGCGCGCCCCTAGGCCACAAAACATGACTCCATCGTGTTCCAACAAAGCGTTAGCGACAGTTGGGGCATTCTCCGAGTTCATGATTATTTCGAAACCATCTTCTCCGGTATACCCACTTCGACTCACTTCGCAGTCGATCCCGTCAAGCTGAAACCGACCCGACTGCATAAAGCTGAGGTCTGCGACACTCCGGTGGAATAGGGCAAGAATGGTTTCCGCTTTGGGTCCCTGAAGTGCTATTTGAACTAGGTCCTGCCGAAGCTTGATTTCGGAGACCCCAGCCAGTGCAGCCTGAATATGGGCGAGATCTGTATCTGTTCGTGAAGCGTTTAGGACCAAACGAAACCGCGACTCGTTGCAACTGATGATGAAGTCATCAACGATGCCCCCTTGATCGTTCGTTAGTAGCGCGTATTGCAGCTTGTCGTTATCAAGGTCTGCGATACCAGCGGGAGTGATTTGCTCTAGAGCGCGACTGACGGTGGCTTTTGACTCACCTGTCTTCGGAATCAGATCAACTATTCCCATGTGGCTTACATCAAATAACCCGGCGGAGGTGCGAGTAGCGAGATGTTCACTGATGACACCATCGAAACTAAGAGGAAGTTCGAACCCTGCAAAGGGGGCGACTTTCGCGCCATACCGGGCATAGAGATTATGAAGTGGAGTGCGCCTTAGTTTCTGTATGTTCGGATCTTCATCCATAGCCACCAACCCGCGTCAAATTTGACGCCCCGCGCTGTCGTGGAACCTGAGAGATTGGCCGCGATTTGCAGTTTTCCCCTTCGGTGG
>PBOM01000094.1 GCA_002724355.1 Actinomycetota bacterium
GAGATCGTTTCGTTTGTTTACCGATTCGAGAATGCTTAACGCCAAGAAGATAGCTAGGGTTCAGTAAACGCAATGTGAAAGGGGCAACCGTGGTTGGTGGCGCACTGAGGTCAGCAAGCATGGACGACTTTGATCTGAGAATGTCAGACAAAGTTCGTCCGTTATACGAGGCTGTAAAAGCCTTTATTCGAGAGGAAGTAGACCCCATTACAGAGGAGTACTACCGACTTGGCGAAGGCCGGTCCGAGCGATGGGGCTACGGCGAAGGGCAACTTGAATTACTTGAGGGTGCCAAAGCTAAAGCTCGCGAGCAAGGTCTCTGGAACTTCTTTCTCCCTGATGCCGAGACCGGAGAAGGTCTAACAAACCTTGACTACGCCTACATTGCCAACGAGTTAGGCAAGAACCGTCTCGCATCAGAATGCCTGAACTGTTCAGCACCGGACACCGGAAATATGGAAGTTCTTGAAAGAGTCGGAACTGCCCAGCAAAAAGAGGAATGGCTGGAACCGTTATTGAACGGTCAGATCCGCTCCGCTTACTGCATGACTGAACCACGGGTAATGAGTTCAGATGCGAAGCAAATCGAAACCGAAGCAGTTCTTGACGGTGACGAGTGGGTCATTAACGGCGAGAAGTTCTACATCTCGGGTGCAGGTGATCCTCGTTGCAAAATCATGATCACCATGGTTCGTACGAATCCTGACGCTGATACCTACAAGCAACAGTCTCAGATCTTGGTACCCCTTGACACTGAGGGCGTGAACATCATTGGTCCAATGCACGTCTTCGGTAACGACGATGCCCCACACGGGCATATGCACATCAAACTTGAAGATGTCAGAGTTCCGAAAGACAACGTGTTGTTAGGCGAAGGCAGGGGCTTCGAAATTAGTCAACTCCGCCTCGGGCCAGGTCGAATCCATCACTGCATGCGTTCAATTGGTTCCGCTGAAAAGGCCATCGAGATGATGGTTGATCGAGGTACTTCCCGCGAAGCGTTCGGTAAGAAGCTTGTCAATCTCGGCAAGAACATGGAAGTCATTTCGCGCAGTCGCATCGAAGTCGAAGCAATGCGCTTGATGGTTTTACGTGCCGCCCAGGCAATGGACACACTTGGTAACGCAGAAGCCCGTGTATGGGTGAGCGCTGTTAAAGCTATGGTGCCTGAGAAGTGCTGCGACATCATCAACGAAGCAATCCAAATGCATGGAGCCGCTGGAGTTTCCCAATGGTTCCCTCTCACGGATATGTGGCATAGCCAAAGAACTCTTCGTCTAGCTGATGGACCCGACGAAGTTCACCACATGGTGGTGGGTAGAGCAGAGGTTCGTAATCGAGAGAGTGAGCGTGCGTCAGGCGAAGCCACCTCATACACCTTGGGTGGGCCAACCTTTACAGGGGCTTAAACCAATAACACTCAAATCTAAAGGGGCCTCTTCTGTGGAGGCTCCTTTAGATTTTTTGTAAAGCCCACTCTCTAAGTTCTATTTTTCGTATCTTCCCCGACGGGGTCGACGGCATCTCATCTATGAAGATGATGTGTCTCGGTATTTTGAAGCTGGCAATTTTTCCACGGCATCGTTCAATTAAAGCTTCGGCCGAGAGGTCAGTGGAACTGACGACGAACGCCACGGGCACTTCGACAAGCCGATCGTCGGGGTACCCAACAACAGCAATCTCTTCAACCCCCTCAACCTCGAGGAGATACCCTTCGACTTCAGCTGGTGAGACATTTTCCCCACCGACTTTCAACATGTCTTTGTGCCGCCCTATAAAGACCACGTGGCCGTCTGATCTGAGCATGGCGACGTCACCAGTGTCTAACCAGCCGTCTTCATCCAGTACTTCGGCTGTGGCTTCGGGCTTTCCCCAGTATCCACTGGTAACCGTGTAACCCCTGACGTACAAAGCTCCCTGCTCGTTTTCACCTAATACGTGACCCTGATCAAGATCGCGAACTTCGAACTCAATGCCGTACATGGGGTAACCCGAAGCTTCGGTTCTTTGCTCCAATGTATTGGTGACATGGCTTGAGGCGATAAATGCCCAGGTTTCACTCATGCCAAAACCACTGGTGGTGGGACAGAAAACGTCTTGCACTTGTCGCGCTATTGGGACTGTTGACTCCATCCCTGCGGGAAGTGTCCCTACGCGAAGGCTGGTCACGTCGCGTTCTTGTTGTTGTTGTTCTCGAATGAGGTCCGCCCAGTGACTATCGAAGCCATGGAGCACTGTGCCTCCTTCTGCTTCAACGGCGTCTAAAACTTGAGCCGGCTCAAAGACGTCGAAGAGGACTTGGCTTCCTCCCGTTAGCGCAACCATCATTGCAACTTCGCTAAATCCATAGGCGTGGAATAAAGGCAGATAGCTCAGATGAACATCGTTGCGATTGTGCCCCAGAAGCATTGCTCTTTCGTAGGTATTACGGACAGGTTTATGGCAGTGGATAACTCCCTTTGGATGTCCGGTAGTCCCAGAGGTGTAAGCGAGCATCATCCGATCTTCCACGTTGACTTGGACTGAGCGGTTATGCAGTTGCTCGTCGCTCACTTGAGAGCCTTGTTCAAGCATCGTTTCCCACGAAACGCTTTCCTCTAGCTGCTCCCCCATCATCACAATCTGCCGAAGATGGCCGCCCTCATTGAGTTGTGGAAGCGCTGCTTCCACCATTTCCCCGTAGTCGATGGGGCCCGACCGATCGAGCGCTATCAAAAATTTACTTTCGGATTGCACAACGGTGTATGCAACATCATCAGTTCGATACCGAGTGTTGAGAGGGACAATGCATGCACCTACACGGGGAATCGCGTACATCAGTTGTAGCCATTCGGGGCGGTTTGTCATCCAAACTGCGACGTGGTCACCATGTTGAACTCCGAGAGCAATCAACCCTTTCGCGACCTTTTGTACATCGTTAGCAAACTCGCCGTGGGTCCAACGTTCGCCCTGGAACACTAACGCAGGGTGGTCTCTCCATAGCCGTGCGGCACGGTCGGGGATATCCCCCATCAGTAGCCAATTGTCGTTCATAACCCGCAACCATAGATCCGAACCAACTCCATTGGCCGAACGAGTTCATTTCGGCTCAAATAGAGGGTGAGAGAAAGGTTCAGACGTGGAATTTGATTTGATGACTGGTTCATCTACTTGGGGTTCGGCAGGCGAGTTAGCTCGAAATGTCGAAAGTCAAGGTTTCTCCGGAATGTTGTACACGGAGACCGGACAGGTGCCGTGGATGCAGATAGCTGCTGCAGCGTTAGCTGCTCCGTCATTGACGTTCACGACCGGAATCGCGGTCGCGTTTCCTAGGAGTCCGATGGTCTCGGCTCAAGTGGCTTGGGAATTAGCTGGTGAAACGCAGGGCAAGTTTCGTTTAGGTCTAGGCAGCCAGGTAAAGGGCCACGTTGTTCGACGTTATTCTTCCGATTTCGATCACCCTGCTCGTCGCCTTCACGATTACGTGCTCGCGGTGAAGGCTTGCTTGAGAGCTTTTCGCGGAGAAGAGCGGTTGAGTTATGAGGGCGATTTCTACAACCTTTCTCTGTTACCCGACGCGTGGAAGCCTCGTTCTCATGAATTCGGCGACATAAAGATTGATATTTCATCTGTGGGGCCTCTCATGAACCGAGTAGCAGGCCAAGTCGCTGACGGAGTGCATGTCCATCCGATGCATTCAATGCACTACATCCAAAATCGCTTATTGCCTGAGATGGGGGAAGGCGCCGAGAAGGCGAACCGCCAAATTTCCGAGATCGATCTGATCGTTCCCGTCTTTGCCGTGGCCGGTGATACGCCCGAAGAGCGCGCACCGTGGGTACACCGCGCTAAGACTCAAATAGCCTTTTACGGCACCACACCTAACTATGCCTTTCAGTTTGAAGATCTGGGCTTTGAGGGCGTAACAAAAGCTCTGGGCGACAAGATGAAAGCCGGTGATTTACAAGGAATGGCAGACACTATTTCTGATGACATGTTGGAGCATTTCGCGTTGGTGTCGACGTGGGATGAAATGGCAGATCGACTGAAAGATAGGTATGAAGGAACCGCTTCAAGAGTTGTGATGTATCTGACCGAGGAGCACATGCGAAAAGATCCTGAATCTGTAGACAAATGGGGCCAAGTGGCTCGCGCTACGAGGAGTTAAACGATGAACGAACGGGTTGCACTTGTTACCGGTGGCGGTAGTGGAATCGGTAGAGAAATTTGTGTCGGCTTAGCAGCCGCTGGCCGCAAGGTAGCGGTCGCCGATTTGAACCTTGATGGGGCGTCAACAACAGCTTCATTGATTGCTGATACTGGCGGCACGGCTATCAGTGTGCACATGGATGTCGCCGACAGTGATTCTGTCCAAAGCGGAATCTTGCAAGTTTTAGATGAACTCGGATCCCCAGAAATTTTGGTGAATTGCGCAGGCTGGGATGAGTTAATGCCATTTTTAGCCACAGACGAAGATTTCTGGAATCGAGTAATTGAAATCAACTACAAGGGTGTGCTCCGAACAGTTCACGCATGTCTCCCTTCTATGACCGAAAACAGTTGGGGGCGGATCGTAAATATTGCTTCAGATGCAGGGCGTGTCGGTTCCTCGTTTGAGGCCGTCTACTCCGGAGCTAAAGGTGGCGTAATTGGGTTCACCAAAACAATTGCTCGTGAAGCAGCTAGGTCGGGTATAACCGCCAACGTGGTCTGTCCTGGCCCCACCGATACACCTCTCCTCGACGGAATCGTGGCTGCCAGCGACGATGGCGACAAGATTATTGGTGCAATGGCGCGTGCGGTTCCTATGAAACGGGTCGGCACCCCAACCGAAGTTGCTTCCGCAGTGATTTACTTCTGCTCTGAAGAAGCTGCTTTTGTAACGGGCCAGACACTGTCAGTGTCCGGTGGCCTAACAATGAGCTAGTTGCCTTCCGATCGCCGCTAGTCGTCAGGAATTGTGATCTACCGCTGCGTTTAGCGATAGAAAGAGATGATCGATACCAAACCATTTCAGTTCCGACGGAGCAGTTGGATAGTGACCGCCGCAGCTTTTGTCGCCAACTTCGTTAACTTCGGAGTTCTATTTTCGTTTGGAATTTTTTTAACCCCTATAGCTGAATCCTTCGATACCTCGACAGGGCCAGTGGCGCCATTATTTTCCACGGCGGTTTGCTTCTATTACTTGGCAGGCGCCATTGGTGGAAAGGTCAGCGACAACATCGGTGTTCGACCAGTCGTGGGAACCGGTGCAGTGTTTATGACTCTTGGCTTGGTTGTTAGTAGCCAAGCTTCAGCGTTGTGGATGTTGTATCTGGTGTACGCGCCATTGGTGGGAAGTGCTGTCGGGTGTTGTTATCCCTCAATGATTGGAACCGTAGGGCGCTGGTTTCAGCATCGTCGAGCGTCAGCCATAAGCCTGGTACTAGCAGGTGTTGGGATGGGCACTTTCATTGTCCCAATTGTGTCTCGTTTCTTGATTGACAGGTGGGGGTGGAGGTCAACACTGGGTATTTACGCAGCATTTAGCGCAGTGCTTCTGATTTTGTGCACTGTGGCTGCAGCCGATCCACCCGTAAGCCAGAAAAGTTCGCGTCTTGGCCTAGCAACAATCCTTCGCTCTAGAAAATTCATCGTTCTCTATGTGGCGTTAGTACTTGGTGGACCCGGCTTCTACGCCCCTTTGGCCTTCTATAACGATCATGCAGTGAGCGAAGGTATCTCTGGTACAGCGGCCGCTGTGCTGGTCGGAATCATCGGCGCGTCATCAGTGGTTGCCCGTCTCGTAATTAGCGCCTTGAACGACCGGTTTGTTCCAATGCATCAATATCGCTTCGGCCAGATTCTGCTTTTGTGTTGTTTGCTGCTGTGGCTTCTGGCCGGAGATTCTTATGTTCTTTTCGCGAGTAGCGCCTTACTGCATGGAATTGGCTGGGCGGTGTGGTTCACTGCCGCTCCCAATGTCCTAGCAACCTGGTTCGGAGTCGCAGACCTCGGCGGAACCGTAGGAACCCTCTATACAGCTCTCGGGTTCGGAGCGTTGGCAGGACCTGCTGTGCTCGGTTTCGTTATTGATAGTTCCGGTTATGAAATTGCCATCGCAATGGTGATGATCACCTCTGTGTTGGCGTGGGTGCTTTGTTTCCTTCCAGAACGTCTCCCTGCTTTTTCTGATAACTAGAGGTAGTTCAGCAAAGATTCCGGTCGCTAGACGCGGTGTGTTTAGCCGCCTTGAAAAATATCCAGAAAATGCACTTCGGCGTTATCCGACACCGATTCATATTCGGCATCGGTAAAGATTTCGCCGTCTATTGCAACGGAGGAAGCTTCTGATAGCCGCGCGCCTATACCTGGAAACATTTCATCTAAAGCAGCAATGAGCCCTCGAACCGTGGAGGCGTCCACTTCCACGTGGGCGGCGCCTCCGGTCAATTCGCGAAGGCCCGCAGAAAAATGAACTTGTGCCATGACGGGAGTTAGCCGTCGTTTTCGTTCAACGCTTCGAGAACTTTGATCGGCGACATTGGTAATTCAGTCATCCGAACATCTACGGCATCGTGGATTGCGTTACCTACAGCAGCCATCGGGGGAACTATTCCGACTTCTCCCACACCGCGTACTCCATACGGGTGCGCTGGGTTTGGCACTTCGACAATGGCGCAATCAATCATTGGCAGATCTGAAGCGACCGGCATGCGGTAGTCAAGGAAGCTTGGGTTTTCCATGACTCCTTCGGTGTCATGGATGTATTCCTCGTTGAGCGCCCAACCGATTCCTTGGACCACACCACCTTGCATTTGTCCTTCGACATAGTCGGGACTGATGGCACGTCCTGCGTCTTGTGCGGTGAGATAACGAACAACTCTTGTCACGCCTGTTTCTGGATCGACTTCAACGTCGCAGAGTTGGGTTGAGAAACCTGCTCCTACTCCGCGTGAATTGAGTGACGCGTTGGCCGATATCGGTCCACCGGTTCTTCCAGACTTAGCTGCCAAGTCATTTAGGGAGAGTGGAGGTTGCGCACCGTCGACATGCTGTGCCTGTCCGTCAACCCATTCAACTTGGTCAACTTCAACGTCCCATGTCTTCGCAGCGCGTCCTCGTAGGTCTTCCACTATGAGACGGCAGGCGTCCACCACAGCTGCGCCCGTTGCGAGGGTTACTCTGCTCCCCCCTGTTACGTCGTTGAAACCAACTGTTTCGGTATCAGCAACCACAGGCTTGATCGACTCATAGGGAATTCCCAACTCTTCGGCAGCCATCAACGCCATGGATTGGCGACTCCCGCCAATGTCTGGTGATCCTGTCACTACGGTCGCTGTTCCGTTTTCGTTGACGTGAACCGTCGCACTAGACATCATGCCTGCGTTAAACCAAAAGCCTGCAGCCACACCACGTCCTTGGTTCGGTCCCAATTCAGCGGTGTAGTTGGGGTGCTCTTTGATGGCTTCAAGAGTCTCCACAAATCCAATTCGAGGGAATTTGGGGCCATAGGACGCTTGAGTTCCTTCAACGGCAGCGTTGGCTAAACGAATGTCGATCGGATCCATCTCAATGTTTCGAGCCAACTCATCGAGGACAGACTCAACCGCAAATGCGGCCATTGGTGCTCCAGGCGCACGGTATGCGGCGACTCGGGGCTTGTTGCAAACAACGTCATATCCTTCAACCACAAAGTTTGGAATGTCATAACAGGCAATAGCAGTCATTCCTGCAGCACCCACCGGAGAGCCAGCGTAAGCCCCTGCTTCGTAGGCCATCCACACTTCTGCTGCGGTTATTTTCCCGTCTTTGGAAACACCCATTTTGACTTTGATGCGGGTTCCAGATGTCGGACCGGTAGCACGGAATACTTCGTCTCGGTCCATGACTAGCTTGACAGGACGACCAGCTCGCTGAGACAAACGAACCGCTAGCGGCTCTAGGTAAATAACAGTTTTGCCTCCGAAACCGCCGCCAATTTCAGCAGCCGTGACTTTGAGGGTGCCGGGGGAAACTCCTAGCACTGTCGCGGTATAAGCCCTCATTTGGAAGTGACCTTGGGATGAACACCAAATGTGAGCCCTGCCGTCGCTGTTAGCGTCAGCTACTGCTGCGTGGGGTTCGATATAGCCCTGGTGGACTGGTTTCGTCGTGAATTCCCGTTCAACAACCGCGTCGGCTTCACCGAAACCCTGGTCAAGATCGCCTCGCTCATGAAGAATCTTGCTAGCGATATTTGATGGTTCTTCGGGAGCAGGGTCAACGCCTTTAGTAATCATTGCTTCGTGGAGCAACGGAGCGTTATCGGCCATCGCTTCATCAACTGTCAAGACGTGAGGCAACACTTCATATGTCACTGCGACGGCTTTCGCGGCAGCTTCGGCTTGCTCCCGGGTGATCGCAGCTACAGCAGCGACAACATGACCCTCGTATAACACCTTGTCGCGTGCAATAGCGTTGTTGGCTACGTCGATGTCGCTTGGGTGGGCACCATTCGCCGCCAAATCAGGGAAGTCGGCGCCGGTGATGACTGCTTTGACACCCTCCATAGATTCGGCAGCGCTTGTGTCAATGGAAACGATACGCGCATGCGCGTGAGGTGATCGTACGACCTTGCCATACAGCATTCCGGGCAGGACCAAGTCAGCGCCGAAGCGTGCTTTACCAGTGACTTTTTCTAAGCCGTCGGGTCGAATCGGTCGAGTTCCGACCCACTTGTAGCCAGGGTTTTCTTCAGTGATAGCCATTACTGACCCCTCATTTCTCTAGCTGCTTCTTGGACAGCGCGAATAATTTTGTCGTAACCGGTGCACCGGCATAGATTGCCGGCCAAGGCGTATCGAATCTCTGTTTCAGTCGGGTCCGGATTTTTATCTAGCAGGGCTTTCGCTGCCATAAGGAACCCGGGCGTGCAGATACCGCATTGGAGCGCTGCACCTTCGAGGAAGCATTGCTGTAGAGGGTGGAGCTCGCCAGAGTCGGCAAGTCCTTCCACTGTCACGATTACAGTTCCATCTGCTTCGGGGGCAAACATGAGACATGCGCAGTTGACCCTGTCGTCAACCAGGATGGAGCAGGCACCGCAGTCACCAGTTCCGCATCCTTCCTTGGCTCCTGTTAGACCAACTTCGTCTCGGAGAGCGTTTAATAGCGAGGTGCTGTCTTCGGTAAGAAATTCGGTCTCGTCGCCATTTATGACCGTGGTGATATGAGTTCGCGGCATTAGTTTGTTCCGTTTCGTTGCTCTGCTCGTTCAATTGCAATAACGACCGCTCGTTTTGCCAACACTCCAGCTACCTGTTTTCGGTACTCGACAGTGCCTCGCTTGTCGTCGATGGGGTCGCAGGCTTCGCTTGCTGCAGCTGCGACAGCGTTCAAAGTTTCTTCGTCAGCTGTGGACCCCACAAGTGCCTGTTCGGCGTCGGGGATCCGGACAACTGTCGGGGCTACGGCCCCTAAGGCAAGAACGGCTTGTTCAATGCTGCCGTCATCTGCGAGTGTTACTCGAGCTCCTGCCCCTACGACTGCAATATCCATTTCAGTTCTGGGGATCATGCGCAGGTACGCATCTCCGCTTCGGCTGGGCATTTTGTCAATTTCGAATTCCACAATAAATTCGTCATCGTCGAGCGCTGTTTGTCCCGGTCCAGTAACGACTTCTGAGACATCCAGTACACGGGTGCCGTTTGGACCTGCGACCACCGCTCGGACTCCGTTGACGACCATCGCAGGCACCGAGTCTGCCGCTGGTGAGGCGTTACACAAATTCCCGCCCAGGCTCGATCGGTTTTGAATTTGATCTGATCCGATCAGGCCAGCGGCTTCAGATAGGCCCGGGAATTCATGGCTAAAGGCTTCGTCTTCCGTTAGATAAGCCGTGGGTGTAGCAGCCCCAACCGTCCATTTGTCGCCGTCACTATTTAGCGCAACTAGTTCTTTGATCTTCTTCAGATCGACTAACACGTCAGGTGCCGGTCTCCCTGCACGAATTTGGGGAACAACGTCAGTTGCCCCAGCAAACACCTGTGCAGACGGCGAAGAGGAAAGCAGCGATGCTGCTTCCTCTACCGAAGATGGTGCTACGTATTTCACTCATTCCCCCTATTTAGGCAAATCATAAAAAGCCATTGGCGTGCTCTATCGAAAGGTAGTCGTTAGTTCGTTCATTGTCCTGTCGAACAACCTTCTGGCTAGTTTAGAGCCATGTCATCCCCGGATAACCAACCAGGTCCTCTTGCTTCTTACAATATTTTTACGACCGACCCAGTGCTATCGGATGCGGTAAGTCGTGAGGGCGGGGATATCAAGCTATTGGAAACCTTCGGTGCGCGAGTCGGGAGCGAAGAAGTCAGAGAATGGGGGCGGTTAGCGAACAAAAACGTCCCCATTTTGCACACCCATGACCCGTTCGGAGAACGGATTGATGAGGTCGAATTCCACCCCGCCTATCACTCGATGTTGAGCCTTGCCGTGGAGTCTGGGATCCATTGCATGCGCTATGAGCAGCCTCCCGGCAATGGTGCATATGTAACTCGTAACGCTTTGATGGGTTTAATCACTCAGGTGGAGATGGGTCATGGCTGTCCCACGTCAATGACTTCCGGCGCTGTCATGGCTTTGAGGCATCAGCCTGAGATATCTGAGATTTGGGAACCGTTGACCGTTACTAGGAACTACGACCCTCACCTGCAAGCACCAGATAAAAAATCGGGTCTTTTGTTGGGGATGGGGATGACCGAAAAACAAGGTGGCTCAGATGTGCGAGCCAATACAAGTACGGCGACCCCAACTTCCGATGGGCAATATTGCCTTGAGGGACACAAGTGGTTTACGTCTGCTCCTATGTGCGACGCGTTCTTGGTTCTGGCTTATGCACCGAAAGGCATGTCCTGTTTTCTAGTCCCTCGTGTGTTGCCTGACGGAACACGGAATTCTCTTCGATTCATGAGGTTGAAAGACAAGCTCGGAAATCGTTCTAACGCTTCCGCTGAATTGGAATTCGATAGCACGATGGCTTGGATCGTCGGTGAAGAAGGGCGGGGCGTTCCCACCATTATCGACATGGTGCATGCGACTCGTTTGGATGTCGCTAACTGGGGAGTGTCTCTTATGCGTCAGGCGGTGACCCAGGCGGGATGGCATGTAGCTAACCGCGACGCCTTTGGGGCCACCTTGATAGATAAACCACTAATGCAAAACGTTCTAGCTGATCTCGAAATCGAGGTAGAAGCGGCAACGTTGATGATTACTCGGCTTTCGGGAGCTCACGAACGGATGGAGGTCGATGAACATGAACGCGCCTTTGCGCGCCTCGCTACGCCCATCGCAAAGTATTGGCTCACGAAGCAGTCAAATCCCGTGGTTCGTGAGGCCTTGGAGTGTGTCGGTGGTAATGGATACGTTGAAGATTCGATTATGCCGCGCTTGTACCGTGAAGCGCCTTTGAACGCCATTTGGGAGGGTGCTGGCAATGTCATCGCTTTAGATATCGGGAGAGCGGTCTCGCGGAACCCCGAAAGCGTTGAGGCGTTTCTTAACGAGCTTGAGCATTCTCGCGGTCGTGACTCCGGGATAGATACGCGCCTAGATCAGGTTCGTTCAGATTTAGCTCAGCCGTTGTCGGAGGTGACTGCTCGGCGAATAATTGAAAAACTCGCGACCACTTGGGCCGCTACTTTGATGGTCGAACATGGTGACCCTTCGGTGAGTGATGCCTATTTGTCCTCTCGTATTGCTGGCGATCACGGCTCGCTGTTTGGGACGTTGTCAGAAACTTGCGACTTAGATCACATTTCTCGAAGAGCAGTGCCTATCAGCTAGGCGGGACTTCTGTCAGCCAGTGAATGCCGGCCCATCAGCTCGATCGACAGTTGTGAACTCCTCAACTTTTTTACGTGTGAGTTTGGTCAATTGTTTTTTTGGTTTACCAATAGTGAGAAGAGCTGCTACTGCTACGTGTGGTTCAAGGCCAAGTAGCTCTTGAGCTTTAGCTTCTTGAGCGGCTATGAGAGTGGTCAGGGTTCCTCCGAAGCCTTCATTGCGCGCACCGAGGAGTATGTTCCAGGCCATGGGGTAGATGGAGCCACCGCTAATGACCCCGACCCGGTCAAGGTCTTTGTCCAACGATGCGACCACTCCAAGATCAACAGCGACGACCAATACGGTTGGGGTTAGTGAGAGATCTTCGAACATCGGGATCACAGCTGGTATCGACTCGTCATTCCAGACGTTGTCGACGTCGATGCCTGTTGGGTGGACACTCTGCCAGGGACTTTCACCGTTACGGCGCTGTTCTCCGTAGACCCGCAGTTGAGGAAGGCATAGTTGACCGAGCGTCTTCTTGGTCTCTGGATTTTTGACGACTATGACCTTTCCGCCTTGTCGGTTACCGCCACTGGGAGCAAATCGAGCGTTGTCTAAAATTCGGTACAGAGTTTCATCGGGTAATTCATCTTCAGTGAAATCTCGGGCTGCGAATGTGGTGCGCATGACGTCATAAAGTTCCATGTCCTCATACTTTCACGAGC
>PBOM01000095.1 GCA_002724355.1 Actinomycetota bacterium
CGCCGACCATGTTGATGGATGGATCGCTTCAGCTTCAGCTTCTCTAGCTGCTGGTGACACACCAGACACAATCGAAGGACCAGAAATCGCAGCAGGACCTACTGCTGATGATGCAGTTCACGGACATGGCGCAGAAGCATGGCAGGATGCTCTTTTGAATCCAGCTGGCGCTGCTGACGACTCAATGGACCCAATTGTTATGACAATGGCTAACCTTGAAGGTGACCCAATCGGATCTTTCCCAGAAATTAGAGAAGGATTTGAAATTGCTGTTGAGCAAATCAACACCACTTTGGGTGGCATTGGCGGACGTCCAATTGACTTCCAAGTGTGTGTCCATGGATTTGATCCTGCAGCTGCAATTAACTGTGGTAACGAAATAGGACAAACGAACCCTCACCTAAATATCAATGGTATTGAGTTCTTCACTCCTGCTTTGTGGCCAACATTCTTGGGTGCAGGCATCCCAACTATTCAGACAGTACCTATCTTCGTGGCGGACTTCACCGTTGAAGGAAATGGTTACTCTCTATATGGCGGATGTCCAGTTGCTTTCCCAGGTGCTGCGACTTACACAGTTGAAGAAATGGGCTACAAGAAAATTGCCGTGCTTTATGCCGGTACCGGTCCAGGTCTTGAGTGTTTCGCTGACACCGAAGAGCGTTTCTGGAATCAGCTAGGAACTGAGTATGAGCTTGATTGGAAGGGTTTCCCAGATGCATCTGGTGACCCAACTGACAATGATGCCAACATTCAGGCAATGGCAGAATGGTTCGAAGGTTCACCAGTTGAAGACAGAGTAGTCTTCTTCGGTATGCAAGCTTCCGACTGTAACGAAATGCTGAATGCTATTAGCGCAGCTGGACTTGAGACTGCAGTAGTTTCTTCAGGTTCATGTGTTGATGCATCTGTATTGGCCAACCCTGCAGCTGCAAACAGTTATTTTGAGCATCAGAGCTATATTGCAGAACGTCCTGACCTGTACGATGACTATTCCGCTTGGGAATTAGAACAACGTGAAACGTTGTTGGAGGAAAGCTCCTTGCGTACAGCACCTATATCAACTTTCTTAAGAGTTGGATACGGTGCAGGAATTGCTGCATACCAGGTCTTAAGTGACATGGTTGCATCAGGTCAAGATGTCGACGACCGTGCGTCTATTATTTCAGCTTTTGCTGGATTAGAAAATCAGCACGTTATCGGTCAGGGACCAACTACTTGTACAAATAACACCGTTGAATACCCATCAGTATGTAAAAAGACACTTACATTCGTTAAGTGGACTGGTACTGAATGGGATCTTGGTGAATTTAATGGCAAGATCATAAATGTTGGCGACATACAAGCCCGAGTTGCAAACGGACCGTTTGCAAGAACTGACGGTTAATAAATAGTTATTAACCAAAAGTTATAACTCGTGTTGGGGCGGCCCTTTTTAGGGCCGCCCCAATGCTTTGTTGAGAGATAAATTTGTTATCCTCGTAATCTGCATCACATATCGGGGGGATATGGAACTTATATTTGGACTTTTTGCTGGTCTTGCTTCAGGTTCAGTTTTTGCACTCTTAGGAGCAGGTCTTGTGATTGCATACCGTGGCTCAGGAGTAATTAACTTCGCTCACGGCTCTGTTGCCGCATATGCCGCCTTTACATGGGATGAATTGCGAGACATGCCCGGTGAGACCGGTATTGGTAATGAAGGAGGCTCCATTTACCTACCCTGGTTTGACCCAATACCAGAATGGGGCTTCCTGAAGGCACTTCACATAAACAATCTTCCGGTTGAAATTCATATAATGACCGACCCACCAGCATGGCTTGCGATGATCATCACGCTGGCGATGTCAGCTTTTATTGGTCTTTTGATGCACTTTCTTGTTTTCAGGCCTTTGCGTAATTCTCCCATGCTCGCAAAAGTCGTTGGTTCTGTCGGAATAATGCTCTATTTGCAAGCAGTTGCACTACTTAATTTTGGGGGTAGCAACCGGGCTGACGATGGTTTCTGGGTGTTTAACTCAACATCTGAACCTATTGAGAATTTCCTAGGAATGGATGACAAAAACCTTCCGCGGTCTACCCCTTACCTTGCTTTAGCAGCGATATTAATCGGAGCATTAGCTTGGGCATTGTATCGTTACACCAGATTTGGTTTAGCAACAAGAGCAGCAGATGAAAATGAAAAAGGTGCGACTCTTCTAGGTTACTCACCACAATTTTTAGCTGGTCTTAACTGGGTTATTTCGTCTGTCTTAGCAGGTCTTGCAGGCGTAATATTCCTCCACAAGACAATGCCAAACCAATTAAATCTTTACGTTGTTTCAGCTCTTGCTGCAGCTTTGGTAGGAGGCCTTACATCAATCCCAGGGGCCATAGTAGGAGGATTAGGTTTGGGTGCTTTCGCCAGTATGGGCGTTAGTGCAACTAGTTACTCATGGTGGCCAGAATGGTTGCCTGTCGATGGAGTTAGGGCCTTTGCCCCAGTTCTCGTTGTAATACTCGTTCTGTATTTCAGAGGCCACAAGTTGCCAATCAGAGGAACAGTAGGTCTTGGTAGGCAACCTCGCGCGCCCGCAACTAAGCACCCAATGATTGGTGTTGGTGTCGGTGTTTTTATCGCACTTCTAATGTCAAATATTTTCATTTCCAAATGGGAATCAACGCTAACAATGACTTTGGTTGCGATTTTAGCAATGCTCAGTTTGGTTGTTCTGCTGGGTTTTCTTGGCCAGATATCCCTTGTTCAATGGACTTTGGCGGGAGTATCTAGTTTCGTATTGATCCGACTTGCATCTGATGGCTTAAAAGTCAGACCAATGGACTTTTTTGTGGTCTGGGGACCAGGTTTACCTGACCCTCTGGCTGCTTTAGGAGGTGTAGTCGCAGCGGTTATTCTTGGCTTACTGATCGGTATACCCGCGCTCAGAATTAGGGGAGTGCAACTCGCTGTGGTTACTCTTGCGGCGATTGTAGCTATCGAGGATCTGGTAATGCGTAATAGGCCACTCATGGGAACTGCAGCTCATACCATGAATCCAACTCCAAAGCCGGAGTGGTTCGGCCAATACGTAGGTGCTTTGGATGAACAATCAAACCAGACTGATTATTGGAAGTACACAGTTTTTTCAATAATTGTTGTTGCCTTAGCAGGAATTTTTGTTGTCAACTTGAGACGTGGGGTCATAGGTCGAAGATTTTTAGCGATCCGTTCCAATGAGAGAGCCGCTGCCGCTGCCGGTGTAAATGTCGCTCGGACAAAGATGCTCGGATTCGGAGTCTCTTCATTTTTAGCTGGATTAGCTGGAATGCTTATCGCATATAAAATGCCAATGGTTACGAGTGAATTTTTTAGTCCTTTTGTAGGTCTAGCAATGATCGCGTTCGTTTATTTAGGAGGCATTACAACAGTTTGGGGCGCGGTTCTAGGAGGGATGTTAGTTGGGGGAGGCTTATTCTCAGAGTTTGGGGGACTTCATTTCGAAGGTATTACGCAAGCCTATATTAACGCTGTAGGAGGAATAGGTCTGATAGCTAACGCAATTTTGACAAGCGGAGAGGGAATCTCACTTACGTTAACAAATCAAGCGAAGGCCCTGATAGCCACGATGAGAGGCACCACTCCAAAAACTGATGAGCAAGAGGAACTGGTTGTAGCAGAGGAGGCTAATGTATGAGCAAGCTTCTAGAAACAAACGGCTTAACTGTAACATTTGGCGGCTTAAATGCTAATGACAATGTAGACATAGGTATAGAGAAAGGCTCCTTTGTTGGTCTCATAGGACCTAACGGAGCGGGTAAAACTACTTTTATTGATGCCATAACAGGATTTGTACCTACATCAGCAGGATCAGTGGTTTTTGACGGGCATGATTTAAGTGATTTAAAACCTCATCAAAGAGCTCAGTTGGGTTTGGTACGCACTTTTCAATCTTTGGAACTATTTGAAGATTTGTCGGTAAAGGACAATTTACTTGTCGCTGCTCATCAAACAACCTGGTACACCCTTGCTCTCGATGTATTTAGAATCCAGCAGAAGAGCGAAGAGATTGAAGAACGAATTGATTGGGCTCTTGAGGTAGCAGGACTAAAAGGGTTAGAAGAGGAACTTCCAACCGACTTACCTCATGGTCAAAGAAAGCTTGTTGGTGTCGCAAGAGCTTTAGCTGCACAACCAAATCTTGTTCTATTAGATGAACCAGCAGCAGGTTTAGACACTGCAGAGAGCAATGCTTTAGGAGGTCACTTAAGAGGGCTCCTTGATCATGATGTCACTGTCTTTTTAATTGATCACGATATGGGACTCGTTCTAAGTGTTTGCGACTTCATCTATGTTATGGATTTCGGAAAGATTATCGCATCGGGAACACCAGAAGAAATTCGATCAAACTCAGAAGTAATAGCAGCTTATTTAGGTGAAGAAGCTGGTGAGGTACAAGCCCGATCAGCTGAAGAGTTGCGTGGCATGTCAGATACGGCAGGTGAGTGATGACACAGAATGGTGAGACACTGCTTAAAGTAGAAAATTTAAACACCGGTTATGCAGGGGTGCCTGTAGTAAGGCAACTTAACGTTCATCTAAATGCGGGTGAGGTGGTAGCTCTACTTGGACCTAATGGAGCAGGAAAAACTACAACACTTTTAACTATTTCAGGAATAATTCCAATTTTAAGTGGGAACATATCTCTTCTTGGTGATTTCGTAGATTCAAAAAATCCTCATAAAAATGCTCGACTGGGTTTAGCCCACGTTGCTGAAGACAGGTCACTTTTCTTCAACCTTACAGTTAAAGAAAATCTTCAACTAGGTTTACGTGGGGATAAAGACTCACAAAAGGAAGGTTTAGAAAAAGCACTTGAATTGTTGCCAGCGCTTAGACCCTTGATGGATCGCCGATCCGGGCTTCTTTCAGGAGGAGAGCAACAGATGCTTGCGATGGCAAGAGCACTTGTTTCAAAGCCAAAACTGTTATTGGTTGACGAAATGAGTCTTGGTCTTGCACCAATAATTGTTGAGCAGCTACTTCCAATCGTGAGAAATATTGCCGATGAAACCGGAGCAGGAGTTTTGATTGTTGAACAGCATGTTCATCTTGCTTTGCAGGTAGCAGACCGGGGTTATGTGATGAATCATGGGGAATTAGTGATGTCAGGTTCAGCTTCTGAGCTTTTGGATTCTAAGGATCTTCTCGAAGCCAGTTACCTTGGCGGCGACCTTGAAGAAGCAGGTTCAGAATGATGACTGCAACAAATATCCTTTCATTGTTTCGTGTAGGATTTTCCATTCTCTTCTTGTGGATGGTGTTAGCTGGCAATTGGGTTAATTTGAAAAATGAAAGTTTTGGTGTTTTTGACAGCCAAGGTGGAGCAGGTTTTGGAATTGTTGCCGTAGTGCTCGGGGTTACGATGCTTCTCGTTTCATTGATTCTTGCAGCAGAAAAGGAATTTAATATCAAGCCACTTGCGATGGGAGGCAATCAAATACTTTTGGCTTTAGGATTTGCATCATTTACAACTATTTTGAGTTTCCTAATTATCACTCATTCAGGAGCTTTCCGAGAGTTAGGACAAGTCAGAGGAGCAGGATGGGGGGCAGCTGGAGCTGGTCTAGTGGCATATTTTTTACCACAAGTAGTAATTGCAGGTTTTGGATTCCTCGGACCTTCAACTTCAACACCACTAGCAGAGTCAGATCGGCAAAAA
>PBOM01000096.1 GCA_002724355.1 Actinomycetota bacterium
CCAGGGATAGACGTCTCAACTACGTCAATCGCTACTACATCATCCGCGCCCTCTTCTTGTAATTCTTTGATCAGCAGCCGACCCAAGAAGCCACCACCGCCTGTGACGATTATTCGCATGTCTCCCCTTTCGCTTCTGACCTCAGTAACAACGAGTCCATTCATCTCACCTTAAGTGAGAACTACAAAATCATGTGAAATCGATTGACACCTTGAGAGCTTGCGCATCATGGGGTTCATGAGCGAGATGCATTGCTTCATCGATTTCTTCCACTGGAAAGATGTGACTCAATAGCGGTCCGACATCAATCGCCCCACTGGCGATTAAATCCAGGGCCGCTCGAAATGAAGAAGCTTCCGCCTCGTCTTGTGCCCCATAGGTACTCGCCGCTGATAGGCGCTTACGAAAAAACTTGTGGAAGCGCATATCGATATCAGTGTCGACGCTTGGCAAACCAAACCACATGATTTCGCCATCCATTCGCACGTGATCTACTGATTCTTTAAAGGTCTCCGATCGCCCCACGGCCTCCACCAAATAGTCGACGCCGTTGCCGCCTGTTACATCCCTTACAGCGGAGTACATATTGTCTTCACGCGCATTGACACACACATCCGCTCCGTAGTTCGTTGCCATAGCCAAACGGGTGTCCGACAAATCTGAGACCACTACTTGCGCTGCTCCGGCCTGTTTCAAGAGGTAAGTCCAAAAGAGGCCAGCCGATCCCTGTCCCATCACGGCAACCGTTTCACCGGCCACGTCTCTGGGGTGCTGACGCATCGCGTAAATAACTGTCCCGAGTTGTTGAGCCATCAATAGGTGAGATCGCGGGACGTCACATTCAGGGAGCGGCACGCAGTAACTGGCTCCGACACGTTGAAACTCATTGAAGCACTCTCCAACTGGCGGATTCGGAAAGGTTAAAACGTGTTGCCCTTCTTCGAGGCCTGCCACTTTCGATTCGACGATGCGACCGATGCCTTCGTGTCCTGGGTAGCCATGCGGACAAGGGAACGAATGGTTAAGGCCTGCACCCATCATCACCACGTGAAGGTCGCTGCCACAGATCGACGCCATTTCACTTTCGATCAACACCTGACCATCGGAGATATCTGGTATCGCAATTTCTTCGCAGATCATCTGACCTACATCGACCATTCTGGTCGCGCGCATCGTTGTCATACCACGACTCTAGATCTTGCAGATCACCCGCCGTATCAACATCGTGGCTCCTCTCCAAAACGAGTCGCTGTGTCCTCAAAGATCATTTCTAGCTCTTAGACCTCTAAATAGAAATACGACGAGAACTGAGCATTTAAGTCACGAAACTGGCATCGTTGCGGAAGTGCAAGAAAGCAGTCCCCCTGGGATCTTCCGCGGTTGGTTTGTTTTAGCTGGCCTCTTCGTGACTATGACCGTCACATCAGGCCTCGGTTTTTACGCCCAGGGAGTATTCCTCGACGCGTTGGTCGTAGAGCAGGGATTTAGCGTCAGCGTCGCTGGAGCAGGAACGGGAATCTTCTTCGCTGTTTCGGGAATTGCGGGTTATTACGCGGGCGGTTTGCTTTCGAAATTCGACGTCCGATTGGTCATGACCGTCGGCTCCCTTATCGGCGCTATCGGGCTCGCTTTGCTGGGGCAGGTCCGCAACGAAGTTCAGATGGTCCTTGTGATGGTGGTCTTCGGAACCGGTTTCGCCTTAACCAGTCTTGTTCCCAGCTCTACTATCGTGACTCGCTGGTTCGTGCGAAAGCGCTCCATCGCTCTGTCGATCGCATCATCGGGGCTGTCGCTCGGCGGCATCGCGATAAGCCCGGTTATCGCCACCATCATCGACGCCGACTCGCTCATCTACTGGGCCCCTCGCATAGCGATCGCATTCCTCATCGGCATGTTGCCCGCCGTTTTGTTCTTGATACATCCCGCACCCGAAGCTCTTGGGCTTCGACCCGATGGAGATGCCCCGCTGGCCTCCGGGGCGCCACCACCCGCTCCTCAAGGTGTCAGTTTCAAAGAAGCAGTCAGATCGCGTTATTTCATTCTCATTTCGGTGACCTTCATCATCGTCATGGCCGCCCAAGTTGGCGCCATCCAGCACACGTTCAAAATGACGAAAGATCGAATCGATATCGACACAGCACGAACCGCTCTTATGGTTTTAAGCGGCACAAGCGTGGTGGCCAGAATCTTGGGTGGAATCGCCGCCACTAAAATTTCGCTGACCGGTCTGACAGCAGCACTTATGGCGGTTCAGTCAATAGGAATAGCCGTTCTCGCGGTCGGTCAAACAAAGCTAGTCATACTCATAGGGGCAGTCATTTTGGGTGCCGCTATGGGGAACCTGCTTATGTTCCATCCACTTTTGCTCGCCGACGCTTTCGGAGTAAAGGATTATCCACGCATCTACGGCATGGGCCAGTTACTCATGATTTTTGGAGTCGGTAGTGGTCCTTTCCTAGTCGGCCTCATCCGAGATTTTTCGAGTTATCGTGCTGCGTTCGGGGTCCTCACCGTGTTCGCAGTTGCGGCGCTCATATTCTTGTTTGCGGCGGGCAAACCGACGACTCAAGAGTTTGCGACAGCAACCACCGCCAAGGCCACCAGTGCGGTAACTGACTTTGGTAAACCTCCGCGACCCAACACCCTTACACCACCTCACGAAATCGAACCTCCCACTAGTCGCCCCAAGAAACGCGTCGCTGTAGTTGATCGGGGTTCGGTCATGAAAAGCGATAATTTTCCGTCAGTTGACGGGGCAAGAAGCATCCCACTCAAGACTTCGGACTGAAGACTTCTTGCATCGGAGCAGGCGTAGCCGTTAACCGGGCGAATTGCGTGACGATTAGCATCTAGGTTTCATGCGGGCACCTAGCTGACGTCGCTACACGACGTATAGCGACGAAGAGGAGTAGCTATGAGCATCGATTTCAGTCTCTCGCCTGAGCTTGAAGCAATTCGAGTTGAGATCAGAAACTTCATCGATAACGAAGTGAAGCCGGTGGAAGAGATAATTGAACGAGACAAACTCGACCAAACCGATCGAGACCAATACGTCTCCTTGCTAGTAGGCATGCGCAAAAAGGCCTTCTCCGAAGGGCTTTGGCTTCCGCACATGCCAAAAAACTGGGGCGGGATGGGTCTCGGACATGTCGAATTAGCCATGGTCCAAGCTGAAGCAGCCAAGTCGTATTACGGGCCTTGGGTACTCAACTGTCAGGCTCCAGATGAAGGCAATATGCACACCCTCCTGCACTGGGGAACAGATGAACAGCTTGATAAGTACCTCAAGCCCCTTTGCGAAGGTCGGGCTACCTCATGCTTCGCCATGACCGAACCTGAGGTAGCAGGTTCTGACCCGACCCTGATTCAAACGAGTGGTTATGAGGATGGCGATGAATGGGTGATCACTGGACACAAGTGGTTTATTTCAAATGCCCATAGAGCAAATTTCGCGATTCTTATAGTTAGAACCGAAGAAAATCCTGATATCCCCCAGGCAGGCAATTCCGCCTTCATCATTGACCTGCCACATGAAGGGTGGACCGAAGTGCGCGAGGTTGAGACCATGCATGGGGGCACCGGCCACAGTGAAATTCTTATTGAGGAGATGCGGGTCAACAAAAACCAAATGTTGGGTGGTCGAGGGCAAGGTCATTTACTTGGCCAATATCGACTAGGACCTGCTCGACTTGCTCATTGCATGCGATGGATCGCTCAAGCAGAAACAGCTTTAGACATGATGGTCGACCGTTCGTTAAACCGTTTCGCTCACGGATCGCTATTGGCAGAGAAACAGGGCATTCAGTGGATGATCGCCGACAGCGCCATGGAGCTTTATCAGGCGAAGCTCATGGTCCTTCATGCCGCATACAAGATCGATCGTAAAGAAGACTTCAAAGCTGAGGTGTCGATGGCGAAACACTTCGTCGCCAACATGCTGGGTCGGATAATTGATCGATCTATTCAAGTCCACGGTGCTCTGGGCTATTCCACGGATACGCCGTTAGCGCACATGTACCAACATGCTCGTTGGGCTCGCTTCGCAGATGGAGCCGATGAAGTGCACCAAATGAGAATCGCTCAGCGAACTATTGCAGCATGGACAGACAACGGTTCAACGCGGTCGGCTACGGGAGATCTGCCGATCTAACCGCTCTATAGAGCTGCTCCAATAACTGCAGCAGCGGCTGCGGCACCGGACTCACGCATGGGAGCTCCCATTGTGGTCAGTGTTGCCTCGATGGTGCCTAAAGTGCCGAGAATCATTGGAGGGTTCAGGTGACCCATGTGACCGATTCTGAATGCCCGGTCAACAAACTCATCAAGCCCTATTCCAAGCGTTAACCCGGCATCAGATTCCGCTATTCGCCGAAGTTCACTGGCGTTAACGTCACCCGTCAGAATCGTAGTAACCGAGTTAGAACGCGATTCAGGTGAGGCAATGTTGAATGAGAGCCCGTTGGGCGCATGCCATGCTTCCACAGCAGCACGCACTGCGTCAGCTAGCACTCTGTGTCGTTCCCAAACATTCTCGAGGCCTTCTTCAAACAACATGTCAAGTGCCTCACGCATCGCCCACAAATGTTGAATAGGCGGAGTACCGCAATAAATCTTGTAGTGCTGTTCTGGATTAGTTCTGGGTTCCCAATCGAAGTATCCGTTTCGAAGGTCAGCTCTTTCATGCGCGGCTAGAGCTTTTTCGCTAGCGAATACAAAGCCAAGCCCAGGCGGAACCATCAGCCCTTTCTGAGTGGCGGCAACAGTGATATCGACACCCCATTCATCATGCTCATAGGGTTCACAACCCAATGAAGCAATGCAGTCGACCATGAGAAGCGCGGGGTGATCGGCTGCATCAATGGCTTTTCGGACGGCTTGAATGTCATTTCGCACCGACGTCGCCGTGTCTACCTGGACGACCATCACCGCAGCGATTTCTTTGGACACATCGGCTTTGAGGCGCTCTTCAAGCGCCTCGGGATTCACGGGATCAGGATCACTTCCGGACAGGATCTCTGCCTTAACTCCAGAAACTTCAGCCATCTCTCCCCACCCAACAGCGAACGTGCCGGACTCAAGAACAAGTACTTTGTCTCCTCGAGAAAGCGTGTTACTGATGGCCATTTCCCATGCGCCATGTCCATTGGAAACACTGATAAATACTGGCCGTTCGGTCCGCGCTATTTTCCGCAGGTCATCCTGAACGCTGAAAGAGACTTCAATTAAATCCCCTTCATAAATGTTGGGCATCGGGCGATTCATTGCCGCTAATACGCGATCTGGAATTACCGAGGGACCGGGAATGGAGACCATCGGGCGGCCATAGCTCAACGACATTTCTTTACCCCAACTAACCGGCGGCTGTTTGCGTTACCGAAGGGTACCTTCCCGAAGACTCACACCGACATGTTCGATCTAGTTAACGCATACCCCATAAGAGTTCTAATGTGTTGTGACCAAAGCAGAAGACAAAAGGGGGCCCCGTGACTGACGCACTACTTCACGGCTTCAGCTTGCCGAGCAAAAGCGAGACCGACTTCATAAATATAGTCAGCGCGAAAGATTGCACTCTCGTCGATGACCAAGGCAAGCAGTACCTAGATGCCATGGCGAGTCTGTGGTTATGTCAGATAGGTCATGGAAACTCCAAAGTGGTCAACGCCATAAAAGATCAACTGGACCGGTTGCAGACCTATAACACTTTCGATCCATTCACTAACACTCCGGCAAGTCAGGCCGCAGAAGCAGTACGTCGTGTAAGTCCTCATCCCAACGGTCGAGTATTTCTGGGCTGTTCGGGTTCTGAAGCAGTAGATAGTGCGTTGAAGCTTTCCCGGATGTTTCATCAACGCAGAGGAGATTCCGACCGGCAAATCATCGTGCGACGGAACGCCGGTTACCACGGAGTGAACGTCGGAGGTACCAGCGTTCAAGGTATCGAACCAAATCGCGTCGGTTGGGGTGATCTGCTCCCCCACGTGATCGAAATACCCAACGACGATATTGAGGAAGCAGCAACGCTCTTCGCAGAGCACGGATCAAGGATCGCAGCTGTAATTTGTGAACCAGTTCAAGGTGCTGGAGGGGTGATCGTACCCCCAGACGGCTACTTACCCGGACTAAGGCGACTTTGCGACCAGCACGGATCTTTACTGATCTTTGATGAAGTCATTTGCGGTTTTGGTCGAACGGGACAGTGGTTTGCAAGTCAGACCTTTGACGTCACTCCAGACATGATCACTTTCGCTAAAGGAGTTACCTCCGGCTATCTACCGTTGTCGGGAGTGATCATTTCCGAAGCTCTCAATGATGAACTAGTCAGTGACGAGGCCGCGAAATTGATGCATGGGTCCACCTACTCAGGTCATCCGACTGCCGCCGCGGCCGCTATCGCAAATCTTGAGGTAATCGAGAGCGAGAACCTTGTTGGGGAAGCCCGAAGAATCGGCGATGAAATGCATGCTGGCTTTAGCGCTTTGCTCGGCGATGAGATAATCAACAGCTTCAGAGGCATCGGCGGTATCTGGGCCTGCGAAATAGGTAAAGATGCAATTCCAGCCAGAGACATGATGATTAGTAACGGGGTCGTGTGTCGCGGTATTGGAGAAGCTCTCGCATTTTGTCCGCCACTCATCATCACAGATGACGAAATCGGACAGATTTTCGACACATTGAGTGACGTGCTACGAGGAAGTTAGCTAATTCTGGTTCAGTACAAGAACTACTGGGGCCTATCAGCAATTCGTTCGTGGTGATGGATTACTTCATCAATCACAAACCTCAAAAATTTCTCCGAGAACTCTGGATCTAGCCCAGCATCCTCTGCAAGTTTGCGAAGCCGTTTTATTTGTTCCTGTTCACGTGTCGGATCGGCAGGCGGCATTCCTACATCGGCTTTATATTGACCAACCGCCTGAGTGATACGAAATCGTTCTGCGAGCATGTGAATCAACGCAGCGTCGATGTTGTCAATACTTTGCCGGAACTGAGAAAGCTGATCGTCACTCATTAGTTAAATTTCTAGTCGCTGGAAAGCACCCGAGCATCTGTTTAATGAACATCGTCGCTCTATTAGCCGAGCAGGGTGATCTAGTGCTAGGCCATGGCAGTGACCGATACAACGATTCGCTTTGCCACATCTGCTGATGCAACAACAATTTTTAACTTCATTCAGGCACTAGCTATATATGAGCGAGAACCCGATGCCGTTGAAGCAACCCCAGCGTCAATCAGTGACCAACTGGATTCTGAACGCCCTCCATTCGAATGTCTATTGGCCGAGGTAGAAGACGAACCGCGAGGCTTTGCGCTTTTCTTTCATAACTATTCGACCTGGCGAGGCAAGCAGGGTATCTACCTTGAAGATCTGTTCGTACCTGAGCATTTTCGCGGTGAAGGCATTGGCAAATTGCTCCTGGCGTCTTTGGCCCGCATTGCCGTGGAACGCGATTGTCCACGCTTGGAATGGCAGGTTCTTGACTGGAACCAGACAGCCATAGATTTCTACGAGTCGTTGGGCACCACGGTGATGAAAGACTGGCTCCCTTGCAGGCTCACAGATCAGGATCTCAGCAAGCTTGCTAATCAGGGGGCTACGGTCAAGTCACAATGAATGATGATTACAACCTAAGAGGCAAGGTAGCGGTCGTCGGAGTTGGAGAGACGACCTACTACAAGCACGGTCAGTCTCCAGATCCCGAGTTCGTTCTAGTACTCAAGGCAATTCTTGCCGCTTGCGAGGACGCCGGAATCAACCCAAAAGAAATTGACGGGTTTTGCTCCTACTCAAATGATCGAAATGATCCCCCCCGTCTAGCCAATGCACTCGGAATACCTGAACTTCGTTTCTCCAATATGCAGTGGACCAGCGGGGGCGGTGGAGCAGCCGCTGCCGTTCAAAACGCTTCGGGCGCCATCATGGCGGGATCCGCGAATGTTGTAGTGGCGTACCGCGGACTAGCTCAAGGCCAGTTCGGTCGCTTCGGTCGAAGTGGCGGATCCCGGCCGGTCAGTGGGGCAGCTGCTTACACACTCCCCTACGGAATGATGAGTGCAGCCCAAATGTACGCAATGCGGACCACAAGGTTTATGCATGAACACGGTGTCGGTAGAGGAGCTATGCGTGCCATTGCCATGGCGTGCTATCACCACGCACAAAACAACCCCCGCGCAGTCATGAACGGCAAAACGTTGGACGCAGAAACTTATGACTCTTCGCGATGGATTACAGAGCCATACCGGCTGTTCGATTGTTGCTTGGAGAACGATGGTGCTGCAGCGATGATCATCACTCGGACAGACCGAGCGAAAGACTTAGCTAAAGCGCCGGCGTTAGTGCTCGGCGCGCAACAAAGCGGCGGGCATCGTTCCGGCGCTACAGCAGAAAACGCGACTGACTATGTCACTTCTAGTTTCAAGCCAGCCGTAAAACATCTGTATGCGCAAGCCGGCATCACAGCAACGGACATTGATGTCGTGCAGAGTTACGAAAACTTCACTGGCGGTGTGGTGATGAGTTTGATCGAACATGGCCTTTGTACATACGAAAACGCTGATGAGGTTCTGACCTTCGACAACCTTCGTGCGGATGGAGGGAAACTGCCTCTAAACACCAGCGGCGGCAACTTAGCCGAGTGTTACATGCATGGGTTGGGTCTTCAGATAGAAGCTGTCCGACAGGTAAGAGGCGAGTCTTGTAACCAAGTTCCGGACGTCAAAGTCGCTCTAGCCAACGCTGGACCAATGGTCGCTGTTGCCTCAACAGCTCTCTACGGAACAGAGGAGACTGCCTGATGAGTCGATCAACAAATGAGGCGCATCTGCCAGGTCTCCGTCAGCCCGCCCCCGCAAATGACGGCCTAGATGCGCCTTTCTGGGAGGGCACACGCGCACATGAATTGAGAGTTCAACGTTGCAAAAAATGCGGGCTTCATCAGTGGGGACCGGAATGGATGTGTCACGCGTGCAACTCGCTTGACCTTGATTGGGTAGCAGTTGAGCCCACCGGCCACATTTACAGCTGGCAGCGTCCACACCACCCTGTTCATAACGCTCTGTCTGATCGCGGACCGTACATCATCGTCTTGGTTGAACTACCGCATGCTGACAACGTCAGGATGGTTGGCAACCTTCTTGGTGACCCGTTACAGGAAGTCGAAATAGGGGCGCCAGTATCGGTCGTGTTCGAAGATCGCGACGGGGACCCCGACTTCACACTGGTGCAGTGGGAAGTCATCTGAAGTAGGTCTCCCACAAAAACACTGTGGCGGCTGACCAAAGGGCAGCCGCCACAAACTGTTTTTGGATTTCGTGTGTTCTTAACCCGTTATCGCGTCGAGGGTTTCTTCGCTAGGTGCAAAGTAGAACGATCCTGATGCCGGATTTGAATAGTCCGTAATGGCATCGCGAACTCCGTTCGCGTCATCTAGGCCATACATCATCCGCAGTCTTTCCCTCAGCGGCGCCTGGTCTTTGCAGAACGCCATGAAGTACAAGCCAACAGTGCCGTCGTGGAACGCATAAGGGGTTGATCTACGCGCAATCTCATTTCGCTTCGGTGACGACTCATTGCCATGATTGCCGTCTTCGCGAAGTTCTACGTGACTGAGGTGGCTGTACGCCTCTTGGCTGTCTGTCTTCTCAATACCGGGGAACTTCTTACGACCAAAGTTCTTCTCCTGTTGGTCGTCTGACAAAGCATTCCACCCGTCGAGGTCGTGCACCCATCGTTGAGCAATGATGTGACTTCCACCCGCACCGGGATCACCGTCGGCAACAATGGCGACAGCTGGCTGATCTTCGTCAGCGGGGTTACCGGTACCGTCTTTGAAGCCGGTCATATCAAGTGAGTCGCCGTAAATAAAGGTCGGTGTCTCACGAGCGACTGCCATGTGGCCTTCAAGCGCGGTACGAGCGTCGTACTGGGCTTTCCAGATCTTGTCCTTGTCATCGTGGTTAAGCCACAGCAACAGCTCTTCTTGAGTTCCCTTTGCTTGACGTCCTGAGCCATCGTCTGATTCAACGGTTTCGTACACCTGAAAGTCTTCAGGTACATCGTCGGTCAGGTCCGGTAGGAGCCCTGGGCCAAATCCGAGGGTGAGGTTAATATCCTCGGAGGCACATGCGGCTCGAAGGTCTTTCAGTGCTGACTTAATCGCTCCCAAATCCGCGCCCTCCGTGCGGCTTAGGTGCACGTACCACTGATTTTGACCCATTCCATTAAAAATGGCTCTTTGAGGTGTCGCCATCTTCGCTCCTTCGTGCTGGTGAGTGTTCTGAATCGTAGGCTACTTGCTTATCTTTTTCAGCACCCATCAAACAAATCTTTCATGAACTTAAAGTTCATATATGTAAATATTTGCTATGCCCGCGTATTCTTCTGAACTTCCAATTCGACCAGATCTCAACGACACGCATGAAGAATTGGCGAAAAGATGGGCTACTACGGGGCTTTGGTGGTCAGGCGCAGAACGTCTAGCAATCGTTGAAGAAGTCCGAGCAGCGCGGGACTCCGAACCGCTCGCTCCATGGGAATCTCCTAGTGCAGTTGAGGGACTCATCTCAGAGGAACACATTTTGCCTATTGCTGCGGTAGACGCAATTTGGCGAATCACTAATCACCCAGGGACACTCACAGCTGAATGGCACGCTTCGATAGTGGGTCAGGGCCTAAACCCCGAGGCATATGCAGAACTTGTCGGCGTCGTAGCACAAGCCAACGCAGTGGATCGGTTCGCAGACGCCCTGAACCTCGAACGCGTCTCGCTTCCTGAACCATCTCACCTTGAGCCCGCTCAGTCTCCGGACCCTTCTGTCCAAGTGAGCTCGCATTGGGTCCCCACAGCAAAGATAAAGGGACCCAACGTGGTGAAAGCTTTGAGCGCTGTTCCTTTTGAAAACGAGTCCATGCAGTTGTTGTCATCAGTTCAGTACGTCGGATTAGGTGACCTTCTATCCGATTTGGTCTCAGACCAAAACTCGCTTTCCCGAATGCAGGTTGAGGTGATCGCAGCAAGAACTTCGAAGTTGAATGAGTGCTTTTATTGAACAACCAGTCATGCGTTGCTGCTCGGTCTGAGTGGCATGAACCAAGATGCGGAAGTCACTTTCGAAGCCATCGATAGTTCCGAGTCGGGTGACGGCGGCGTTGAACACGGAGCTCTACTTTCACGTTTGTGTGAAGCCATCTACAACGAAGACCAAGATCAATTGGCATCTATCAAGGATCGGGTCATTGAAACCGCCGGCGCTGATGTACTCGTGGACGCAGTGGCAGTGTCAGCACACTTCTACATGATGACTCGCATTGCCGATGCCACGGGCACTCCGCTTGATGCCGGCTCTGTCGAACCATCCATTCAAATTCGCGAACTCGTGGGAGTAAACGCTTTTACTTCCCGTCGAGAAGCTCAGAAGTGAGCTGATCGTCGAACTTGACACCAATAGTCAAGATAAGCGCCAGGATCGCGAGTCCTCCTGACATACCGACAACTTGGCTGAAAGTCGGCACAAACACTTCTGGAGCCATTACCTCTTCGGCCCCCAATGATCGAGATCGGCGATCTCGTAATGCAACGAAGGCCGTGTTCCATACCGCTAGCCCTCCAACAAGCCCCGCCGTCCGCATCATTTGCGTCATCCCCCCTGCTACCCCTTGCTGAGAACGTGGCAGCGACGCCATAACAAAACTCATATTTGGTACTTGGAAACTTCCCAGTCCGATCCCGACCAGACATAGGGCGCCGACTAAGGAGGGCATGGTCGAGTTTGAATCAATTTGGCTGAAAAGGACCAGTCCAACACCTTGGCAGGCAAGGCCAAGCCTGGTGAGTCTTAACAGTCCTAATCGTTCGATCATTCGGCCCGTTAACCACGCGGCGAGAGCGGTGCTGGTTGGCGCTATTCCCAAAATAAGGCCGCCAGTAATGGGGCCATGGCCTCTGATATCGACCAGGAGGTATGGACCGAGAAACCAAATGCTGAACATCGAGGCGTTAGCTAACGCATTAAGCAAGTTGGCTCGCCCAAAGCCAGGTTTTCGAAACAGTGACATATCTACCAACGGCAGACGCGCCTGTTTTTCCACGCGATAAAAGACCGCCAACGCTGCTATCGCGACCAGCCCTAAGACAATCGTTGTCGGTGACATCCAACCCCAAGCCAAACCGCGGCTGGCGACGAACAGTGTTAAACCCAACCCCAGAGCAAAGGTCGCTGCTCCGAGCAGGTCCAGGGGTTGCTTGTTCTTCGTTGCTGGTTTCTTGTGCAAGCCCGAGAGAAGAGCTGCAACCATGAGCACTCCCATATAGGGAACTCGGAATGCGTAAACCGATTGCCAGTCCCATACCTGAAGCAGCAAACCTCCTACTGGGGCTCCCGCTGCCAGACCAACTGCGGTTGTCATCGCGAAAACTCCCAGAGCTCTCGGCTGGTGTCTTTCAGGGACCGACAAAGTTACGAGAGCCGGAGCTGTCCCCAAAATGAGAGCCATTGAAGCTCCCTGGCTGACGCGAGCCAGCAAAAACAAAGCGAACGATGGGGCGACCGAACACCAAACGAAAGCAAGGCCTTGGACGATGATGCCAATAACCATTATTCGACCGTGACCGACGCGGTCGCCAAGACGTCCCGCTGGCAGTAACAACACTGAGTAGGTAAGGACAAAGCTAACTACTACCCACTGAATCTGCGAAACATCGATTTCAAACGCGGCAGTGATAGCCGGGAACGCAATGTTCACCGATGTATCGAGCCCGCTAAGTAACCCAGCTAAACAAGCGACGATGAAGGGGCCACTGATCTTCACTGATTAGCTTTCGGCCGCCGCCTTCATGCCTTTCAGCGTTGCCGTGATGCTCTCTCTCGCATTGGCAGCTCGGTATTGAATTTCCTCATCCCCATGCTCGATCATCAACGGCGACAGATTCATCAGTGCCCATGACTCGGTCAAAGTGGTGCCGGAGTCATTAGGTTCTATGTCGTAACGCCAGTGAATAAGGTTCATTGCAGTGCCACCGGTGACGAAGGCGAAGGCCTTGTTTTCTTCACGGACAATAATTTCGACTAGCGCCTTCCATTCATCGTCACCTCGACGATTAATACCAACGAATTCGTCACCAACTTCACCGGTGCCGGGCACTCCATCTTCTTTTTTGCGCCAATAGCCGCCTGTGTTCTCTGAACTCCACTCTCCGTATCGCTCCATATCGGTCACCAAAGACCAGACAGTTTCAGGGGACGCGTTGATTTCAATTGACTCGCTATGACTCATGATTGGTTCGCTCATGCTCGAGAGTTTGTCAGGCTAAACGTTCCGCCGCTAACGATCGGTTGGTACTCATCACACGAATTGGTTCAGAAAGTCCAGAACTAACTGGTTGGTTTCATCTACGGCTTCGATTTGTACCCAGTGACCAGGACCTTCGATTACGTGAACAGAGCGAAGGTCATCAAAATGTTCAGCGCCGGTTCGGCCGCCAGTCATCCGTCGGACAGGATCCTCTGAACCAGTGATAAAGATTGAAGGTTGACTGATTTTCTTTCCTTCGAGCTCTTCTGTATCACTTAAGAAGTAGGGGATGTTTCGGTACCAGTTCAGTCCTCCCCTAAACCCTGATTCGCTATATGAAGCCACGTAGTAATCCAAATCTTCTTCGCTCATCCAATGCGGCAACTCGTTCGGAGGCTCCGGTGACGCCTCCAGCATTGTTGTTTTTCCTTTTGGATCTATAGACGGCCCCGAATCTCCTGAAGCAGACATGTGGACTGTTAAAAGCGATTTGCGGATGTCCTCTTCGAAATGAGCCTCAGCTCCACCAATGTTTTCGCAGAAAAACGCCCAATAGAAAAAGTTGTCTCCCCAAAACTCTTGTGTGCACCATGCTGGATCAAGGTTCCGTCCATATGGCACCGACATACCTACAACGGCTCGGACCCGATCGGGGTACAAGAGCGCGACATTCCATCCAACCAGGGCACCCCAGTCGTGAATCATCAACGCGTACTCGTCGTAACCGAGCGCTGTGGCTAACCCATCGATATCTGCTGCTAGATCACGAATTCGGTAGTCGTTTATGTTTGGCGGACACTCGCTAAATCCGTAACCGCGTTGGTCCGGTACACACACCTTCCACCCTTGAGCCACTAACGGGTCAATTTGGTGACGCCACAGGTACCAGCACTGGGGCCATCCATGCATCAGAATAATCAGTGGCCCATCGCCTTCGACGACGCACCGCAAATTGACACCGTTGGTTTCGATTACCTCAAAGTTTCGGTCCGCCAATCCCACAGAATTCTCTTTCCTCGTCAGCGACTAGCTTCGCACAACTACTGTGCGGCAATGACCTATGAATCGATCCTTTACGAAGTAGACCAACACGTTGCGTTGTTGACGTTGAATAGACCCGAACGCTTAAACGCTTGGAACACTCACATGGCAGCAGAGATAGGTTCGGCGCTCGCAGCTGCCCAGGCTGACGATGAGGTCCGTGCTGTGGTGTTGACGGGTGCAGGTCGTGCCTTTTGCGCCGGACAAGATCTTTCAGAAGGTGAGGACACTTTCGCCGACAGCCCTGACGCCAACCCACATGAGCAAGGCACTCCCGCAACGATGCCTTGGGACGTATCCAAACCGGTCGTGGCGGCAATCAATGGACATGCTGTGGGCGTTGGACTCACATTTCCTCTGACTTGCGACATTCGTTTTGTAGCGGAGGACGCGAAGCTTCAGTTTGCTTTCGTGCGTCGAGGGATCGCTCCGGAACTGGGGTCAACCAAACTATTGAGCCGAATGGTCGGCTTGCAGGTGGCTAGTGATCTGCTCATGTCGGGTCGATTTTTTTCTGGAGTTGAGGCCGCTGATATTGGGTTGGCTGCACGCGCAGTTCCGAGTGACGAGGTGTTGGACACCGCTTTAGGTTGGGCCATCGACGTCGCCGCCAACACTGCGCCAGTATCGGTTGCGGTAACGAAGAACATGATGTGGGAAAATCTTCTTCCCGAGATTAAAGACACCTTCCGAAAAGAATTACGCCTTATCCCATGGTTGGGAAGTCAACCCGATGCGGCAGAGGGCGTCATGCACTTCATGGAAAAGCGCCCACCATCATGGTCGGGAAGTGTGCTCACCGACATGCCCGATTTAGATATGTAATCGCGGGGTGCAGCGTTACTAAACGAGAACCAGCGTTGTGACGAGGACAATAGCGACCGCGGCAAGCGCGCCACCTAAGCCTAAGAAAACCGCAATCATTGCCGGAACCAGCGAATTGTCGTCTTCCACGGGAACTCCTCAGGTCGAATTAACGAGACCTCACAATAGCTGATCATCTCTGTTGATCCATTCGAAAAACATGGCCACACCTAGTTGTGAAATTATTCGTGTGAGCGGTTTATGTGAAAGGGAAGCAAAAGTGGATTTCGAGTACAACGCAAAAACGCTTGAGCACAAAGAAAAGCTCGAGTCGTTCATGGAGCAAAATGTGTATCCGGCTGAGCAGGAACATCACGCCTTTGTTGAAGACCCTGCGAACATGTGGCAACAGCCTCCAGTGGTCGAGGAACTAAAAGCGAAGGCTCAGGAGGCCGGGATTTGGAATTGGTTCCTGCCAGCCGAGTATGCGGAGTGGAGTCCAGGCTTCACCAATTTAGAGTTCGCGCCCTTAGCTGAAGTTATGGGTCGGGTTCCTTGGTCATTTGAGGTGTTTAACTGCTCGGCTCCGGACCGGGGCAATATGGAAGTACTCGCGAAATACGGGACCCCGGAACAACAAGACCAGTGGCTTCGTCCATTAATGGAAGGTCGTATCCGTTCGACCTATGGGATGACAGAGCCTCAGGTTGCGTCTTCGGATGCGACCAACATGGAACTTCAAATTGATCGAGACGGCGATCACTACGTTCTCAATGGTCGGAAGTGGTGGAGCAGCAACATTTATCATCCACTCTGCGAATTCGTAATCACTATGGGTGTGTCAAACCCAGACAATCCTCGACATCAGCGACATTCGATGGTCATTGTCCCCAAAGACACCCCAGGCCTCGAAATTGTGCGTCCCTTATCGGTCTTCGGAAACTTTCACTCGCCTGCCGGTCACGGAGAACTCGCATACCACGACGTTCGCGTTCCAATCGACAACATCATTTTGGGCGAAGGTCGTGGCTTCGAAATCGCGCAAGGAAGACTGGGTCCAGGACGATTCCAATATGCAATGACCAATGTTGGTATGGCTCAAAGAATGCTTGATCTGATGTGTACGCGAGCGGAACAACGAGAAGCTTTCGGCAACAAGCTGCGAGATTTCTCCTCGGTACGGCAAGACATCGCTCGGGCACGTTGTTCGATTGAACAAGCACGGCTGTTGGTTCTAAAGGCGGCTGCGGAGATGGATAAGTCAGGCGCTAAGGGGGCACGCGATTACATCTCGATGGTGAAGATTGTCGGTCCGAAACTCGCCCATGACGTTGCCGAACGAGCAATGCAAATTTTCGGGGGTAAGGGAGTGAGTGGCGACACACCAATCGCTGAAATGTACGTGACAGGGCGCCTGATGCGGATAGCTGATGGTCCCGACGAAGTCCACATGAATCAGCTCGCGAAACTCACAATGGCTCAAGCGGAGATAGCGCGGCAAGAAGGCCGAGGAGGAGTGACCTGGTATGGCGACTGATTCGAAGGTGAGCCGATGAGGCCACTAGTGATAGACGGGGCGACTACCGCGTCTTCCGTGGACGGGTGCGCTTCTGAAGCGGTGACATTTGAGCAAATGGGGCTTGACGCTGCCTGGACTTTTGAGGCCTCCCACGATCCTTTTCTACCCTTGGCACTCGCTGCGCACCAAACGGAAAGTATTCAACTTGGAACAGCTATAGCTGTGGCTTTTGCTCGTAATCCCATGACGTGTGCTGTAACAGCATGGGATTTGCAGCGACTTTCAAATGGTCGCTTTATTTTGGGACTGGGAACTCAGATAAAGCCCCATATCACCAAGCGGTATAGCGAAAGTTGGTCACAACCTGCTGCGAGGATGAAGGAATATATTGCGGCCCTCCACGCTATTTGGGACAACTTTCAAACCGGTGAGAAGCTGAACTTTCGTGGCGAGTTTTATACCCACACTCTGATGACTCCGTTCTTTAGTCCAGGTTCGCTCGATGTTGAGCGACCTCAGATTTATGTGGCTGGGGTTGGGCCGAAAATGGTTGAGATAATCGGCGAGTCAGCTGACGGATTTTTCGTTCACCCTTTCCACACACCTGACCATATGGAAGCAGAAACCCTTCCCGTGTTGCGGAGTGCCGCGGAATCAGCGGGTCGCGCAGCCACCGATGTGACGGTGGCTTGTCTCACGATTGTCGCTATGGGCCGCGACGACGCAGAAGTGCAAGATGCGCGTAGTAAAGCGGCAGCACAACTTGCTTTTTACGGTTCAACTCCTGCTTATGCGGGCGTTCTAGATTTTCACGGTTATGAGAATTTGCAGCCCGAACTGAATCAGCTCTCAAAGCAGGGCGACTGGAAACAAATGACCGAGAAGATTGATGATGATCTCGTCGATCTTCTCTGTGTTTCGGGCACTCCAGCAGAGGTTGGCGCAAAACTGAAAGACCGCAATCAGTTCGCGGACCGGTCAACAATGATGTTTTATGGTGCGCCACCTGACCCGGACGCCATCGCTGACACTGTTAAAGCAGCTCGTAGTTAAGCAATAGCCGCCGCCGATGCGAATGTCCGCATTTCGCGTTCTATGTCACCCATGGGTTGGTACGCGATTTCGGTTATGCCGTGTGCTTCTAATTCGGTTATCTGGTTAACCACTTCATTTTCGTAGAGCGTGAACGGCGACAGGAACATGGATTCGCCTACAACGACTTCGCGATCAATGTCGTTCAGATGCGTCAGGTGCCCCTCATGCACCCGAAGGTGACGACCGTCTTCGGGCACTTGTTCGACTAAGCGACGGAACTCATCGGCGTTCGGGAGTGTGCCGAGCCTCTGGTCGTTTTGTTCTAAAAACGCGTGGTATGCGACGCTCACCCATGGTCCCGCTGTTTCAATTACTCGAGGGGAGTCAACTGTTTCATCTCCACTCATGACCGCTCCGCTTGTCAACAAGATGACGTCGTCTAGGCGTTCATAGCTGGCATCTGGTCTGGGTCGCGAGGTGAACACACCACAACCCATTTCTGCAGCGGTATTCAATCCTCTCGGTCCGTTAACGCCAAGTATCCAGGGAACTTCGATTGGGCGTTGTGGGGCTTGCCCATCCCAATGCAACATTGAAATCAGTTCACCGTCGTAACGAATGGTTTCACCCCTAAGCAAGGCTTGAATCTGGTGAATCATCTCTGGAAAATCTGCCCATTTGAGCGGTTTTTGTCCCATCGCTCGGCGACCAGTAAATCCAGTTCCCGCGCCGATAATCACACGATCTTCTCCGACTAAATCGACGAGCGTAGCTATGGCGGAAGCCGTGACCATGGGGTGTCGGAGGGAGGGAATTAAGACTCCTGGGCCGAGTCGAATCCGGTCAGTGCGTTCGGCGGCGAGTGCGAGAGTCATCCAGACGTCTAGCTGTAGCGCTGGGGTGTCGTATACCCAGGCGGTTTGGTAACCAAGTTCTTCAGCTAGCTGTATGTGCGCTGGTGTTTCGGGGGTGGGGGGAAAAGCAACAGAGATCCTCATACCCGTATTCCATCACGAACCGGGTCTGAGGATCTCTGTTGAATGAATTCTTACGCTATACGACGCATCAATGCCGATGTATTCGAGCCGTCATCGAAGATCGAAAAACCTTCCCTCATGAGAGAACTGCCGCCGACCATGGACCAGACCTCTGGAGTCTGTCGTTCTTCATATTGCGTCAAATTGTCGTAGTACAGCAGTTGAGCGAAAGAAACACCGCCTTCACCGTGGGGGCTCATCAAGCCCGCCGCCGGTGTGCCTGCGATTGAATTCACCATCGCTACCCAACGCTGACTCCAGTCAATAGCCGCTCCAACATTGTCGAGCTGGGCTCGAGCAACGGTATTCGCAAGAAAGTCAGAAGGTTCCGCAGGCATGTCACTCGAAGCTGCAATCACATCCATGATCCAGTCTTGAGCTGGCTCAGCCAACATACCTTGAGCTGATTGTGCAATCTCCATATAGCCGGCATCTTCAATTAGTCCGGTCTGACTAGCAAGCAGCGAATCCAAACTTTCGAACCGCATGCTCACTCCTACCGAGCCAACAGGTAAGCCTGCAACTGCTTGCCAGCCATAAGCAGTCAAATCGCTGTTGGCGTTGATGTAGTTGACCGCTTCGACAACCTTGCCCACACCTTCGTAAACGCTGTCGGGGCGAAGTTGCATAAGTCGTTGAAAAATTTTCATTTACCCACCACACCTTTCATGTTTGGGACCAACAGATTAGGCACGGCCGACCAATCCACACCAAAAGACCGCAAACAGCGGCTCCATTACGCCGCTCAAATATCTTCTTCGGGTCCTAGGAATGCAATCGCTACTCCCA
>PBOM01000097.1 GCA_002724355.1 Actinomycetota bacterium
GAAGGTTTTGAGTCTGGCGCAAGCGGTTGGCAGGTTCTTTCTAATCCAACGGGTGCAAATTCAACATATAACGTTGCAGGTATATACTCAAGCTCATATTATGCACACAGCGGATCTAAGTCGTTTCGTTTTACATCATATTACTCAGGTGATAATACACAGTATTTAATTTCCCCAGAATTAAGTGTTCAAGCTGGCGACTCAGTTTCTTTCTGGTATAGAAGCTATATTGGCACAGAAACCTTTGAGGTGGGTGTTTCTACTACAGACAGCTTACCCGCTTCCTTTACATTTGGTTCTAGCAACAGCGGAACCTCTACCTATGCAAGACACGCGGAAGACCTTTCAAGCTACGCCGGTCAAAATGTTTTTCTTGCGATTAAGTATACTACTAATTATAACTACTATTTATTTATTGATGATATAATGGGACCAGCGCACATCTATCCATCAACACCGGTGGAGTCTCTTTCGGCCGCTTCTCTTGCTTTGGGAAGCACCACGCTTGGCTCTTCAAGCTCATCAACCCTTTCTTTGTCAAATAACGGTACTAGTGATTTGACATACACAGTTTCATCAGACAATGCGGTTTTCACTGTTAGCCCAACAAGCGGCACAGTTGCTTGGCTTGATTCAGATGATATTACGGTAACATACACACCAACAACTGAAACCGCAGACACTGCAAATCTTATTTTTACACATAATGGTGCATCCAGCCCAGACACAGTAAGCCTTACAGGTTCTGGCACATACAGCTTATTGGTTGAAGGTTTTGAGGGTGGAGATTGGTCAGGAAGCCCAGGGGCGCCATCAGGTTGGTCTCAAGTTGAGGTATCAAACCCTGGTTCGAGCTCATCTGCTCCGTGGAGCAGGTATGGCCCGTACACCCCAGGGGGCGGTGTATACGCCGGCAACTATTCCGCAAGAACACAGTATGCATCCCAAGGTCATGAACATATTTTGATAACACCAGCATTAGATTTGTCTTCCAGCACACACGCTCCCTTAGGATATCAGTTGGAGTTTATGATAAAAGGGTATTCTTCATCCGGTCTCAACGTGTATGTTGAAATCGACAGCGCTTCTGCAGCTGGGGGTGTAGCAGATTTCACAGGGTCTGACACCTTATTTACATTTATTGGTGGTTCTAGCACATTTACAAGCGCATGGACTGAAAACGTGGCAAGGTTGACCGCATACTCAGGAACATACCATGTTGGTTTTCGGGTGGATGATGCAAATGGTTGGTATGCCTATTTAGATGAGGTTGAGGTGCTCCCTGTGCCTCCACAACCAACCGTTGAGTTGGATGCAAATTCATTTAAAATGATACCTATTCATATTGGTGATAGTGTGACAACACAACTATCAATAGGCGAGAATTCAGGCGGGGGCAACTTGGTTGTCTCCAGTATTACAAGTAGTAATGCAGAGTTCGTTGTAGCGTTAACAACCATGGCAACGGGCGACACAGTTGTTCCCAATGGAGACATTGACCTTGATGTCACTTGGGAGCCAACAGCTTTTGGAATGAAAAAGTCAACGGTTATTGTTACACATAACGCTGCAAGCAGTCCAGACACCCTCACAATTATGGGTGAAGCTGGAAGAGAGTATGTGGATTTTGATGATCGAGAGTTTCCTTATGGTTGGGGGAACCTAGATCTAGACCCAGAGGGTCCATATGAAACAGACTACTATGGTTATGGAGAGGGTGAAGGTTGGAGCATGTATTGGTCCTATCCTCCAGGATATGGTGGTTATGGAGATGCCTACGCTCGCTCTCATTTTAGTTCAGATGGAGCAAACGACTGGTTAATCACAGAAAAAGTGATGCCGGTTGCAGGGGACTCCTTAATATTTTATAGCAACTCCTCATCCTCATCTATATTAGAGGACACATTATTTGTTTATGTATCTACAAGCAATGAGGTTGGTTTGGATACTTCTGGCAATACAGCTGGAGCGCTTTTAGATAACGGAACGCTTCTGGACACAGTGCTTTCACAAGGGTATACAGGCATACGTTCCGCTTACTCATTAGCCCAGTGGGTCGATGACACGGTGTTTCTTGCTGTTCAACACAAAGGAAGCGCAGGAACCAATTACTATAGTTATCGCAAAGTAGATGACTTCTTGTTACCACGAGTTTGGGTAAACCCAAACCCAGTGATGGCGGGTCTTCCAGGAGAGGTAAGTTTTGACGCTGTGTTTCCAGGAGACACTTCAACATCTACAGGGTCGTTGTTTAATGCGGGTACAGCTGATCTGGTGATTAGTAGCGTTGCGAGCGATAACGCTGCATTTACAGTAAGCCCAACAACGGCAACTGTGTTAACAGATAGTTCTGTTACATTTACAGGCACGTTTGCACCAACAGTTTCTGGCGCAGACACAGCACATGTGATATTTACATCGAACGCAGCAAGTTCTCCAGACACGGTGATGTTTACAGGCGCCGGTTTACCAACGTCAGGCGGTCCAGATGGAGATGGAAACACATGGGTATCTAGTCGCGATGCAAATGGAACACCGTTTGCTTGGATCGACACTTCAGGTGCGTATGACACAGGGGCAATGACATCTGATGACAGTTATGGAATAATTGATTTACCGTTTCCTGTTTTGTTTAATGGGTTATTTTATAGTCAAATTACAGCAAGTAGTAATGGGTTAATCGGTATGGGGCAAATTGCTTCGGCATCTGATTATTATAATGATCCTATCCCAACTACTTCTACTCCAAACAACTTTATTGCACCAATGTGGGACGACTTTACATTATCAACCTGGTCAACAGGAATTCCAGGTGCGATTTATACAAAGACGGTTGGGGTTGAACCAAGCAGAAAGTTTGCTGTGATTTTCCATGATATGGTAAAATACGGTTCAGACACCGACTATTACACCTGGGAAGTGGTGTTTGAGGAAGCAACAGGAAATATTGTCGTACAATATCTAGATCTTTTTGGTTCTAGTTCAAGCGCAAACTATGGTGCAGGCGCAACAGTTGGACTTGAAAATGCAGATGGTACAGATGGGCTAGAGGTTTCTTATAATGGAAGCTACCAATTAGAAGACAGCACAACGATTACATTTATTCCTGGACCATTGCCTCCAACAGGCATTGAAGGTGTTGTTTGGAACACAGATGAAGTTGGTGTTGGCGGTGTTGAGGTTTGGATGAATGGAGGTCTGTTAACAACTACCGGGCAAAATAGCGTGTTTAGTAACCCTGGTTTTGAAGACACAAGCTTTGTTGGTGCGTGGAATAATAACGCAACAGAACCTTGGTGGGTATTTCCCCCTGAGTTGTTAGCAACGCCAAATTTTTATCATTCTTCTGCAGGCGACCTTATTTGGAATGATAGTCTTGGTGCGTTAGGAACAGAAGTGTTTACTCCTGCTGCAGGTGCTCGCGCCCTTAAGATGTGGGGACAGTTTACTGCTGGCGCAGAAAACTACACCTCTATATATAAGCAGGTTGATCTAACCGACGCTGATCATGAAGGTATGGATGTCTATGCAAGCGCATGGGTGATGACCGCAGAAGACAATAAAATTACGGGCGGCAATGGCTTTTTTGTTGCTTTGAATTGGTTTGACGTGAATTTTGGCTGGATACGCCAAGATCAATCAGAGTGGTTAACCGCTGAAGATGAGACCGATGAATGGCATTATCTTGATGTGCATGGAGAGGCCCCTGCGGGAGCAGCTTACTTGCAGTGTCAGTTAACATTTTATCAGGATGCAGCAAACTCATCTGGATCTGTATATGTGGATAAAACAAGCTCAAGCCTAAACCCTGGCTACTATTCTTATTATGGCGCGCCAGAGGGTGAATATGAAATAGAGTTTGCAAAAGAAGGGTTTAATAGTTCATACTATTCAGCCACGATTACGCTAAATGACACGATTACGCTTAATGGAATGATTACTCCGGAGGCACTGGTGGATTACTATAGCGGCTTTGAAGGGGAAGATGGAGATGATCTTGGTAGCTCACATGCAGATGACGAAGTTGGAGCGCTGTTTGAAGTGCTAGATAGTTTGCACTTAGTTTTTATTGATTCTGTAGGCGTAGACTCGACAGGAGCAACCCTATGGGACACTACCGAAGTTGAATTTGATCCATTTTCGGGAGACGGAATGCTTGTCTATCCTGGATCAGGAAGAGATGCATACGAAGACAATGCAATGGCTATGTGGATTGCAGGCGAAACGTTTGATGCTTCTACTTATGCAGAAGGTGGTGGATATCTCAATATGTCATGGTGGTCTAACTTTGAAACAGAAGAAGACTATGATTTTTTCTATGTTGGGTTGATGTTAGAAGATAGCTCGGTTATCTGGGATGAAGAAAATGGTGCTCTCAGCGGAGCGTCCTCTGGTTGGGATTACTTTGCCGCAGATGTTTCCTGGGTTAATGAAATTGTTGGTGCGGAATCCGTAACGCCGGTTATTATGTTTTCTTCCGATGCGAGCGCAGTTGAAGGATGGGGTGGTGCGTTTGACAACCTTAGTGTTGATGGAAACCCATACTTTTTAGCTGGACCTGGCCACTTACACGCAGAAAGTTTTGGCTCAACAGTCCCAGTGCATTGGGATGGGCCAGATATGTCCGGACGCGCAACATATAATTTGCGACGTTTTAATATAAGGGATATGGAAAACTTAAGCATGCCGACTGCTGTCGGTCACGATGGTACAGTGTTTGTTCTGTCGAAAGGACAAAGGGAGTTTGAATCACTTCAAATTGAAGTTGATTTTGACAACTCTGCTCTTCCACGTGACGCAGTATCATACACTCTTCATCGTAGAGAGTGGTCTGATGGTATGATTGGCGAGTGGGAAGAATACGTTTCTGACTTGACGGAAAACCACTATGAGGACACAGATGTGGTAGAAGGAAATTATTATGATTACCGCGTTTCCTTAATGTATGACCAGGGTCCTGCAGATTGGGAGTCCAATGAGTCGCAAGCGCACGCTGGTATTCCTGAGGTGTTCTTGATAGACTCTCTTATGATGGAAGACTTTTATCCCGATCTTGGAGGTTGGACGGTTCACACGACAGATTCGACAGTTACTTGGGTAACGGGCGACTCAGCGCTTTATGATTCGCTAAACAGCACCGCTTATTATGCGCCACCAGACTTTGACAGTTCGTTTGC
>PBOM01000098.1 GCA_002724355.1 Actinomycetota bacterium
CGAATTAACTGACGTTGAGCGTAATGACTTCATTATTTCGGCAACTGAAAGGTCATTATCGCCTCTTCGTTGCGACGGGGAAAAGTTTGAAACTCGCGACATCGGCGGCTACCTCCAACTTCAAGAAGGAGAAACTTCAGCCCCGACAACCAGCGCTCCCGTGCAGCAGCAATCTGGAGAGTCTCTTCCCAGCGTAGAAACGCTGGCGCAACAGAAACCGATAATCGCGTCGGTTCAGGGAGAAGGGTCGTCTGTGTCGCAACGATTCGAAACTGCGGCCGGCTTCAGTTTGATGATTGCCTCTGATGGCGGACCACTCGAGATTGAGGTCAATACAGGTGAAGGCCCTCGGGTGATTTACAACCGTCCACCAGGCGACGGAATATCCACCTATGAAAGCGATGCTTTCGTTACATCCGAGGTGTCGATCGCTATTGACGCTGCATCATCAGTCTCCTGGAAGCTCGTAATCGTCGCCCCATGAGCCGAATATCGCTCTTGCGCTCCTAAATCAGCGTGAATGAGACCAAGTAACTAGTGTCGATGCACTGGAGACGGCGCCAACGAAGCGGTGACCTAAAACGATAAAGGACCGCCCCGAAGGGCGGTCCAAATCATCGCCTAACGCGAAGTTCTTTAAACCATACGACTAACAATTCGGTCGTGAATTTCTCCACCCACCTCCGCCCTAGCCGTCTGGAACTCCTGATCTGTCACTGATTCCGCTGAGCCAGCAAAGAAGCCATCTACTGAATCGGTATAGAAAATGTTAAGGAACGCACCTGTCACCTCTCCGGCCGCGACCATTCGCACGCTTCTGAACCCATTGCAGGCACCGTTACCAACTAACAAGCGTTCCGTAGCGTCATAAAGCTTTTGTCGACCTTCATCAGTCGGATTCGAGGAACTCCCCACAACAGCAACCACGTGACTTCCTTCACAATTACCACGCTCTCCGAAAACTGTTCCAACTGCAAAACTGAGCGGTTGAGCTTGAGCAGCTGCCATGGCCACCTGCATCTCTTCCATACCTAATACTTTCGCCCGAGCGGCAAAGCACGCATCAGACGAATCCCACATTGTGCTTAGTGTAAAAGAGCCAACGCTTTGACCAGTTAACGATATTGAGCCAGCAACGCGGCTAGCACCTTCTGCGCTGTAGAGACGGCGAGCGAGTTCTAGATTGTCAGATACTGCGGACGTATCTCCGCTTAGTTGCGAAAACGCCATGAACGTCATATTTCCACCTTCTGTGTTTGTATGACCGACCCCCCTGATCGATCAGTTACCCCAGACCTTAGTTTCCGCTCATTCACCGTTGACGTCTGACTTTCATTGGCGTCTATTGGAAGAGAGGGAGGCGGTTGTCCTCATGGCTATCTCGACCCGTTGATGCACAAATCCACAGCACGTCATCATCCAACCCGTCGGGTCTTGTGCTCCCGAAGTCAGCGTCTAAGAGTTTGGCTACTAGTGACGCTGCCGCGGGGGCGGGTCGCGTGGATCGCCCAATCGACCGAGAGAGATCAATTCCGTGGCACGTAAGCTCAACCACTCGCCCTAACAGAAAGTCTTCAATCGATAGCCACACGTCCCATGCTGGCAAAACGATTTTTGCTGAGTCATCAACCATTTCGAGGAACTGTCGAGCTTCTTGAGTTCCCTCTACGAATTGGTCCGTTATATCTAGATCTGATCTTTTCTTGGCATATCCCTGTGTCATCAGATTTATTTCGTTTGAGAACTCACTAGTTCGTCGCATCCATTCTCTGAAACTGATTTGGGTTTGATGTTTCTTTGGTTGTGAAGCGTTCGACAGTTTCGAGAGGTTCAGCGAGATCGTTATATGTCCGATGAGTGCACCAATACTCCAGTGCGGCAGTGCACTCGGGGCTGAGAGATCTGTGATGGCACCAAAGTCGCTTTCGACGACCTTTAGTTGTTGCAGAAACGCTTCACTTGTCTCATCAAGCGAATACAGCATGACCACCAATCCATTCTTTGTGCATAAGCGACTACCCCAAGCATTTAAGAGCAATTTCCGTCGTCAGTTGAGGCCGCCTAAAGAGGCAGCCCTCAACTGACGACATCTCAACCAGAGGCTTACAAAATAGTCTTCGCGATAATGCGACCCATCACCGTTGCATTGGCCGCTGCCATATTTGCTTGCACTTTCGGGTCAGCCATATTGGCGGCAGAAGCCTGCATCATGAGGTTCATATCGTCACACCAAGTCAACGCATAATAGGGGGCAACATTTTGGGTCGCGCCTGCCGCAACCGTCTCAGCAAACAGAAGACCTGTTGCTCCGGCCGACATGTTCGCCCACGCGTCGCCAATGTTCGAATCCGTAGTTGCGTCATCCACAGAGTCACCTGCGATCAGTAAACCTGTACCCCAAGCTCCCGCACGCTCACCCCGCTCGGCTACCACGCGTAACAGGCTTCGTCGAACAAGCTGAGTTCCCGACCTTTTCATAAGATCAATCTGCTCGTTTGTCTGATAGAGGCCCTCCCAGACACCCAAGGCCGTGTTGATATCTGGGCAATCGAATTGAACTTGCACAAGACCAGCCTGATCGCCGCCCATAACCATTTGAGATCCTCGCATGTCAGTGGCGCCGAGCCCCATTGCAATTTCTTTGATCTTTGACGATCCAGATACCAACTCACCAAGGTCAGCTGTAGTGACGGTCGCCGCTGTGATAAATGACATTTTGTCCACCTAACGTTCAATACGCGAGCCCAAGCGCTCTCGTGTCCCCTTTTTTTAATTTCTAAACGTTTATTGAGCAAGCCCGCTACTGTTCTCCAATGGACGAGTTCCCTGTCTGCACGCTCCTTGTGGGTAGTCTCAGGGCTGCGTCCCTGAACAGAATCGCCGCTCGTAGCGCTAGCGAGTATCTCGCCTACATGTGCACTGTACGGTCACCAGATCTTGGGAATCTCCCCTTGTTCAATGAGGATCTCGAAGACGCGGAACCACCCGAAGTCACCGCGCTTAAGGACGATGTCGGAGACAGCAATCTAATAATTATCTTCACTCCCGAGTACAACTACGGCATACCAGGGGGTCTCAAAAACGCTATCGACTGGCTATCTCGACCGGTTCGGAACGGCTGCCTTATCGGGCGCTATGTGGCCATCGCGAGCGTTGGTCCTCCTTCTCTAACGGGAGAAAATGTGCGCGAAAATCTAACTCGGACATGTAATGCCCTGACCGACTACCTGTACCCCACCACGCTACGTCTCCCCGTCGCTCGCGACGCAGCATTAGATGACTTGGGTGATGAAGCCACTGTTGCCTTGTACGACTGGCTTGACGGGCTACTTGAGTTCACGCGACGCAGCTAACGCCTGTCGCCTGGGTGCCGTAGCCACCCGAGTTCGTAGGGCGGTGCTAGCGGACCGGCTTTCCGGTTTCAGCCTCAAGCGCTTCCACTCGATCGGCGTAGGTCGAAAGTCCTTCGGGCTCTACTAAACGAGCCAGAGCACAGTTCAGCGTTGCTTCAATGCTTTCGGGTAGAAAGCATTCATAGTCGTCGCAGATCTGAAAGCTAACGACGACCGAGACTTGCAAACTGTCCGGGATCTCGTGACCTAGGCGGATGACATCGGAAGTAACCGTTATTGGAACAGACACTCGGATGCGGCCCGTATATACAGGCACTTCTTCTTCGATACCCAAAGTGTTCATCGGTTCACTAGCCGGCCATGACACGTCACCGATTCGAATACCGTCGCCTTCCACCTCCACCGTGAGGCAGGAGAACTGGTCCGGTGCACCTGAAGCGTATGCGTGCATGCCTTGGGGTATTTCAATATCGACGAGCAATTGAGATATGACTTCTAGTTGCAGCTTCGGCTCGCTTAGGCCAATAGTTACATTGATTCGTTCGGACACGTCGACACTCTCAGCGTCGGAGTGAATTTCTGTCTCTCGCCCCAGGACACGAGCTAGCACAGAGGATCCAGACGCTCGCCGCGCATGGTGCTGATGGAAGTCTTTGTCCGTCACCATCATGTTTGCGTCGACGTAGTAAGTACCTGGGTAGGCGATCCCGTACCAGCGCATGCTTTGGCCTTCGTCTGGTCGGATCAGCTGGTTCATTATTCCGAAAGCTTTGATTACGGCCGAGTCACTGTCGGACAACAGGGGGAAGGCGATGTCGTGCTTGGCAGCAAAGTCTTGGAGAACCTCTACTGGGTCATTGCTGATTGCGAAGACTGAGTAGCCAGCTACCTCCAGGCTTTCTTTGATTCCTTGCAGTTGAACTAACTGCGTCATACACGGAGGTCACCAGTAAGCGGATCGGTGGAAGACAACCACTCCCCCATTTGGCCCAAGAGACTCTGCGACGTTGATGAGATCTCCGTTTTGATCCGGTAGGACAACCGCTGGGACAACTTCACCAACGTCAGGACCGGTGTGAAAGTCTTTCTCAGGTTGCCTACGCGTCGCCCTGGTCAGTTCCTGTGGGCTGTAGAAGCCGAACTCGTCGTAGTACTGATTTTCGGTTTGCGACACAGCGCCTTTCTCATCTGGCAGCGGCGACCAGACTACGGACCTGTCAGTGCAGTTACAGCCAGCCTAGGCCAGCGATTATGGGAATACCTGCGGGTTGAAATCATTTCAGAAGGGCCTAGATCTCAAGGTTGGGGGCAGACGAGGCTTTTGCCTTGCGTACTCATTTGGGAGTAGGCGCTCATGCTGTCTACATCTAGGACTGACTCCAAAGAAAGCGTGTGGCTGTATGAGCTGGCGAAGGTAGTGGTCAACTCAGTTGCCACACGCGTTCGGAGCTCTTGACTTCGTTCAACACCGATTTTCGCCATGAAGTTAGGAAGTAACCAGCCGCCTATGCCCCATGCCATCCCATAGTTCCTTATTAGGTGAGTGGGGCCTCGGTCTAGCCCGCCGTAGATATAAAGCTGCTTATGCGTCGTCGAGCCATAGCGACTGTATTCGCCATCGCTTGAACTAGCGGCTTTCTCCATAGCGTGAAGAATTTGTGTCTGTAACTCCCCGCCGCCGATGGCGTCGAAGCCGAGAGTTGCTCCGGTCGCCGCAATGGCCTCCACTAATTCGCTGTCAAAGTTAGGTGAGCTCGAATCAACGACATAGTTAGCGCCTTGGGACTTGAGGAGTTCTACCTGTTCGTCGCGTCGCACAATGTTGACCAAATCGATGTCGTCGTTGAGACAG
>PBOM01000082.1 GCA_002724355.1 Actinomycetota bacterium
GGGAGCGACTTGGCGAGCAAATGTCAGGTCGTCACCATCGACGTGCGCTCGAGTAGTCAATATGCCGGTCAGTTTGATCTCAAGCTTGATGGAACCGTCCAGGTGGAAGTACCAGAAAAATCCGTACTCATAATTTCCCACTGTCGAAATGGTGCTTACCACCAGTCGCCGCGACCTACGAACCTCAACTTCGCCTGTCAACATGTCTGTGTGTTTCCAGCCGATCCCGAAGTCCTCCTCATGAATGCAGATTGCGTTGCCGGTAGTAACGACGCTGCCATCATCAAGCATCTGAACTGCATCCAAGTAGAAAATTTCTCCTAAACAATCACAGCCAAGCGTTAACGAATTGGCCGTCATCCCCAAGCCGTACTCACCTGAGTCCAGCGCGTGTTTGAATGTCTGACTTGGGCGAGTATCGCCGTAAGGAACCACCATTTCAGCCAACGAAGCTCGATCGATGATGGGACGTTCCACCCCATCTTGCGTGTAGGTCACACGATGCAGCACTAAACCTTCGGTGTCATCGACAACCATTCGGAATCGCCATTTTTGCCAGGTGATTTCATTGTCTTGGACAGAGAAACTGGTGCCCTCAGGCTGAGTGATTTCCACGGGTTTCAAGTCGTCTCTGAGTGGTCCATAGTCCTCGACCACCGACTCAACGTCATAGTTGCCGCGTTCGGTAGCTAGCGGCCACTGTCCAAAATCTTCGACGTGCAACACTTCCAAACTGTCGACGTCCACATGAACCATTAGACCGTCTATAGGAAACGCGTAGCCGTTGTCGTTAGGGCTTGGCCGGTGAAACGCTATGCAGCGTTGCACCCGTCGACCGTTCTCAAAATCGAATCCGTAGTCCCCGGTCGGCCACGGGTCTATTTGAACCGTTGACGAGTCAGTAATACCTCGTTGGGTAAGAGCCTCTTGAAAAGTTGGATCGTTTCTGCATGCCTCCATTACTTTGAACAACTCAACGAACCCGACTCGGGGCACAACGCCTGGAACCGCTTCCCAACGATCAACCTCGCGACGAGTTACCGATACCCGGGCCTCAAAAACTTCACCAGAGTGCCGAATCACTAAGTCCAGCCGACGATCCGTTGTATCGCCCTGCTGCCAACCAGCAACCTCATCTTTCGGTGGTTCATAAATGCAGCAACCATGGAAGGTGGAGTTGTCATCAATTTTGCCGGCGTCACGCAACACAGCGACACAGGTTTCGAGTTCCTCTGCGGTCATCATTGAGAGTGGATGCATGGGCTAACACTAGGTCCGATTGAATGAAACCGAAAATAACGTTGCGCTTGATAGGAATTTCCGTATTCTGCATGAGCGAACCTTGGAGGATTTGAATGCTTGAGGCTGGAATTGCGGCACCGCCCTTTACTTTGCTTGATCAAGACGCGAAGGAAGTTTCTCTCGGTGACTATGCCGGACAGTGGGTGTTGCTGTGGTGGTACCCAAAAGCAGCCACTCCGGGTTGAACGATTGAAGGACAGGGGCTCCGTGACCGAGCCTCAGACTTCGAAGCGGCAGGTATCGCAATCTTGGGCGCTTCCTTTGACACGGTTGAAGAACAAAAGGCTTTCGCTGACAAAGAGAACTTTCCATTTCTGTTGTTGTCGGACACAGAGCGGACCGTGGGGGAGTCGTACGGAGTTGCGCGTGCACCCGACCATGACTTCGCTGGGTGGCCACGCCGGGCCAGCTTTTTGATTGACCCCAATGGAGTCATAGCGAAGGTGTACGACTTCGCTGACAAGCCTGACCTTGCTGAACACGCCGCGACGGTCTTAACCGATCTTCAAGAATTGAGCTAGAGATCGGCGCTTCGCCGTTATGCCCTTAGAAAAACGAATCTTGGACCGACTGGGCAAGCTCTACCCCAACCATGACGGACGCGAACTGCTGACGCAGTGCAAGGCCGCATTGGGGGAGTCTGAACCTGCTATCGACTCAACAAAATGGTCAGAACGAGACGCGGTGCTGATTTGCTACCCGGATCAAATCGTTGACGAAGACCAAGCTCCGCTTGCAGTTCTCGAAACCATCGTGCAAGAAATGGGCGAAGCATTTTCTACGATTCACATCCTTCCCTTCTATCCATCTAGCTCGGACGGAGGATTCGCCGTCACTGACCATCATGTCGTCGACGAGCAATTTGGCAGCTGGGCCAACATCACCTCCATCTCCTCCACTCACCAAGTCATGGCGGATCTAGTCCTCAACCATGTCAGCTCTTCACACCGTTGGGTTGAACAATTTGCAGCTGACATTGAACCAGGGCGAAGTTGCTTGAAGACAGCATCACCTGATGACGATGTGTCATCGGTCGTAAGGCCCCGGACCTCAGATCTGTTAGTTCCTTGCGAAACCACAGCCGGAACAAAATATTTGTGGTGCACCTTCGGTCCCGACCAAGTTGACGTGGACTGGGAGGAACCCGAAGTTCTACTAGAGATGCTGAGAGTCATTGACGTCCTGCTCCTCGCAGGGATTCGATGGTTCCGTCTTGATGCCGTGGCTTACGTACAAAAACATGTCGGCACTAGTTGCATACACCTCGAAGAAACTCATGAGTTAGTCCGGTTACTCAGGGACCTCTTGACTTGGCGAAACCCGAGCGCTGCCCTGATTACGGAAACCAACGTGCCACACGATGAAAATCTCTCGTACCTACGCGATGGGCAACAGGCACATGTTGCCTACAACTTCACTCTCGCTCCGTTGCTCACTCACGCTTTAACGGTCGGCGCTAGCACCAAAATCGCAGATTGGTTACGTGAAGCGGAACAGCCACCTGAACGCACTACCTTGCTCAACTTTTTGTCTAGTCACGACGGCATCGGATTACGACCAGCCGAAGGAATCTTAAACGAAGACGAAATCCAGGCCCTGGTGGACGCCTCAGTTCAAGCTAAGGGCACTTGGTCCGGTCGAAGCCATGGAGATCACATTCTTCCCTATGAGCTAAACGTCTCGGCGACATCCCTGCTGGGAGTCGATCGTCTACTAACCGCGCACACTGTTCTCGCAAGTTTGCGCGGCATACCAACTTTTTATTTGCCGGCGGTGGACGGTGAACCAAACGACATAGAGGCCGCGGAGAAACAAGGCGATAACCGGGCTCTTAACAGGCCGAAGCGGACGGTAACTGCCCGACAAGCAGCATTGATCGGCAAGCGAAAGACGGCCCGAGATGAACTGTTCAGAAGATTAAGTGTCCGCCGAGAGATACCCGCGTTTCATCCCGAAGCAACTCAACAAGTAATGAACCTTGAGAGCCCGCTACTGGGAATTGTCCGCGGCGACGGCGCATCATCTGTTCGAGTTATCGCCAACTTGGGTTTCACTGACATGACCTTGAACGTCCGGGATCGAAGTACCGACTTGTTATCAGGTCAAGAAATCTACGGCGAACTGCTTATCGCCCCAGGAGACGTGTTTTGGCTATCCACAACTTCAGCTAGATCCTGAACACAGCCAGGAAACTCACAACGCAGCTGATCCCAGGAGGGCAGATCAGGAGGAAGAACACGTTGGGTTTCTCTAATTAGTTGCGAAAACAACTTCACTGCTACCAACTCCTCATCTTCGTTCACCGGAATGCCATTGCTAATTGCGTTAGCGCCATGAGCAGACACTGCGTGTTGAAGCTTTTCGTCAAAAGTATCCGCGTCAACGAGGTCTCTACCGGCGATTGACAACAGGGTACTAATGACGTCTCTAGCCATCCTGTGCAGGCCTACCTCAGCGTTGTCTGCTGAAAGTAATTGGTGTTTGTGGTCGTAGCGGTCACTCAGGTCGGTTTGTGCGATGCCGGCGCCCAAAGCTTTTACGGCTGCGAGTAAAGAAATGTCGACACCCCAATGTTCGGGCATGGCTATTGATTGCGCGACCGAAATCCGTGAAGCGAATTCCCCAGCTAACGGATATCGAAAGGACCCTAGGTACCGAAGGTCAGCATTTTCGGGCGCTAACGAGATCAGCGACTCAAGCAAAGGCCCTACTAACAGTCGAGTAAGCCGTCCATTCAAACCTGCGCTATCGAACCGAGGATAAAAACCCTTTACGAAGTCAAATCCCAACCGATCATCAACTATTGGCTGAGCCAACCTGGCGACGAATGAAGATTCATAGGTCGAAATGTCGGCGTCATGCACCACGATGGTGTCAACCTCTTCGAAACCTGCAGCCACTCCCACACACCGCCACAAGTTTCGGCCCTTACCGCTCCCCGCCGCGATGCCCAACTTCTGATCAAATGCTTTCATTGCGTCGTCGTCGTTCCAAACGGTGGTGGTCGCTTGGGGGAGTTGCGTAATGAGTGTTCGAGCGGCCTCAAAAGAGTTGCTATCGGCCCCGTCGACCCCAACGATCACTCTTCCCAACCAGTCAAGCTCACCGAGTTGTTCAACCATTCGAGGTAACGCCGGACCGTCAAATTCGCTGATGAGACAAGGCAAAATCAAAGCGACTCGTTTGCCCACGTCGCGTTGATCGAAAAATCTTGAGACCTCCGCACCGTCACTGTCAACCAAGCGGTGCAGCGTGGTAATCGGGCCTTGTTGTTGAAAGTCAGCCATGCCGCTCCTGTCGTAGCGCATACGGTAGACGACCAGTACACCCGTTACTAAGGAACCCGAGGTATCGTTCGTCATGGCTTCCTCTCCGTTTTCCTTCCCCGCCGAGGATGAAAAATTTGCGATAGAGGGTTTGACCTTTGATGACGTGCTCCTTCTTCCCGCAGCGTCGGAAGTGTTACCCGACGCAGTAGACACAAAGTGCCGCTTCAGTAAGAACATCAACCTAAACATTCCACTTGCAAGCGCTGCGATGGACACCGTCACAGAAGCCCGGCTAGCGATTGCAATGGCGCGTCATGGTGGAATCGGCGTAATCCATCGAAACCTTGACATTGAGGAACAAGCAAACGAAGTGGACAAGGTGAAGCGATCCGAGTCCGGAATGATCGTGGAGCCCATCACGTTGCCTCCTCATGCGACGTTGGCTCAAGCGGAAGAACTAATGGGCCGATTCAAAATCAGTGGTGTACCAATCACTGACGAAGAACGAAAGCTCGTCGGCATCCTCACAAACCGAGATCTTCGATTCGAAACTGACTATGGGCGCAACATTTCAGAAGTTATGACTTCTGATGGGTTAGTTACTGCCCGAGAAGGCACCACACTCGAAGAAGCTCAGGTTGTGTTAGGGAAACATCGAATTGAGAAGTTACCCATCGTCGATGAGGAATACCGATTAATCGGTCTGATCACAGTCAAAGACATCGAAAAAAAGATCCGATATCCCGACTCTGCGAAAGACGAACGTGGACGTCTGTTAGTCGCGGCGGCGGTTGGAGTCGGTGCCGGAGTTGATGATCGAGTGGCTGCACTAGTCGAACGAGACGTGGATGTCCTTGTGATCGACACAGCCCACGGTCACAGTCGAGATGTCATCGAAATGGTTGCCAAGGTCAAAGCCAACTACTCCGTCGAAGTTGTAGCCGGAAATGTGGCCACAGGAGACGCTACCCGAGCCTTGATTGATGCTGGAGCCGATGGCATCAAAGTTGGGATCGGGCCGGGTTCGATCTGTACTACCCGGGTCGTCGCAGGGGTCGGTGTGCCTCAGATCACAGCTGTTTATGACTGCGCTAGCGCTGCAGCCGAATTCGACGTACCTGTTATCGCTGACGGCGGAATGCAATTTTCTGGAGATCTCGCGAAAGCGATAGCAGCTGGGGCTGAATGCGCCATGGTCGGAGGACTGCTTGCCGGTGTTGATGAAAGCCCGGGCGAAGTAGTGCTCTACCAAGGTGAACGATTCAAGGAATATCGAGGCATGGGCTCAATTGGCGCCATGAAAGGCCGCAGTTTTTCGAAAGATCGATACTTCCAGGATCTTCGAGACGAAGACTTGCTTGTGCCAGAGGGCATAGAAGGAAGAGTTGCCTACAAAGGACCGATTTCTAACGTGCTCCATCAACTCGTTGGTGGGTTGCGGCAAGCTATGGGGTACTGCGGAACCAAAAACATCGATGAGATGAGAACGAAAACCCGCTTCGTCAAGATCACCGCTTCAGCCTTACGCGAAAGTCACCCCCACGACATCATGATCACGAAAGAGGCCCCCAACTACCGTCTTCCGTCGTGAACGATGATTGGCCCGGACCTGCGAAATATCGGATTTTTGGATGGCTAGTTGGACTAGCCATAATCGCTTTGTGCATTTACATGGTCATTATCTGACCGCCAAGCAGCACTTATAACGACACAATTTCGGTCAACTTCATGACCGCTTCACCCACTGAGCGAGACTCTTCAAGATCCACAAAACCTCTTATACGCCATTCGTTAAAACCCTCGGGATCACAAATGATTTGCTCAACCCCACAACGGTTTCCCTCTGGTTGTTCGATACTCACCCAGACCTTGGAACGCGCATCCGCATCGATCAAAACGCGATCAAATTGTTGCCAATACAGTGCCACCACCTGCTCCAAGGCGTCCGGATCGGCTAACTCTCCATCAGCATCTTTCGCCAAACCCACATAATCAGCATTAGCGAACAGTCGTAGCCAGCGAAAAGCGCCGTTGCGGATCATGACGTTGAACGCTTGAACCTGAGTAGTGATGTCGGGTGTTTCGGGGCGAACTTCTACCGATACATCTTCTGGGTTCTGTAAACGCTCCCACTCGTCGATCAAGCTGCTGTCGACTTGACGAACCAAAGTTTGTAACCACTCGCTCACATCGCTCAAATCATCAGTCCAAGAAGCATCCGGAACTGTCTTAATTAAACCCTTATAAGCATCAGTCAAGTAACGGAGTAGAACTCCTTCAGAACCCTTAAGACCATAAAAGTTGACGTATTCGCGAAACGTCATAGCCCGCTCGTACATGTCACGAACTATGGACTTAGGGCGAAGATTTTCTTGTCCGATCCAAGGATGGTGACTAGCCCAAGCGTCAAAAGTTGAGTACAAGAACTCCCTCAAGGGTTTAGGCCACTCAACGTCATCAAGCCGAGCGATACGCTCCTCGTACTCGACTCCTTCGCGCTTCAACTCGGCGAACAACTCGTCGCGTGCCTTGTCAGCCTGACGAGTCAAGATAATGCTCGGATTTTCAAGAACGGATTCGACGACTGTTACGACATCAAGGGCATAACTCAAATCAGTTGAGTCCAACAGCTCTACAGCATCTAAAACAAATGGCGAAAGAGTCCCGGTTAAATCAAACTCAGCTTGTAGGTCAACATTGACTCGCACAAGACGGTCATCACCGTCAGGCTCTTCCAGAGTCTCAACGATCCCAGCAGCAGTGAGCGAGCGGTACATGCCGATCGCCTGTCTTATATGGAAGCGTTGTTGTGGACGCAACTCATGATTAGTGGTGAGAAGCGTTCGCAGACTTCTGCACCCGTCCCCTGGCCGATCCAACACATTCAAAAGCATTGAATGTGACACAGCGAAACTAGAGTTCAACTTTTCTGGTTGACCTGCGCGCAGCCGTTCGAACGTTTTGTCATCCCAATGGGCGTAACCTCGTTCGGGAGGCTTCTTGCGTTGCATCTTCCTGCGCTTCTTGGGATCGTCACCGGCCTTCACCGCCGCTTTCAGATTTTCAACGTGATGCTCAGGTGCCTGACACCAAACATATCCCTGATCATCGAACCCTTTGCGGCCAGCCCTACCCGCAATTTGATGGAAGTCTCGAACACTAAGAATCGCCGTGCCATGTCCATCAAACTTGCACAACTGGCTGAAAAGAACGGTGCGAATTGGGACGTTGACACCAACTCCAAGGGTGTCGGTGCCACAGATAAGCTTCAGGAGACCATCTTGAGCTAATCGTTCAACGAGTAGCCGATATTTCGGCAACAGACCGGCATGGTGCACACCGATCCCAGCCTTAACGAACCGAGCGACGTCCTTCCCAAAAGGTGAATCGAAGCGAAAGTCGCCGATTGCATCTCGTAACTGGTCTTTCTCAGAGCGGGAAAGCACATCCAAACTGGTTAACGCCTGAGCCCGTTCGGAGGCCGCGCGTTGTGTGAAGTGAACGATATATATGGGTGCGCGATCAAGCTCGACCAGCTCATGAACTGATTCGAGCAACGTTGACTCTCTATATTCCCAATCCAACGGAACGGGTCGCTGAGTGGAGGTGACCTCAACAGCTGCACGCCCTGTTCGTTGCTCTAGGTCCTGCAGGAAAAATTCTGTTGGGCCAACGGTTGCACTCATCAAAAGGAACTGGGTGTTCATTAACTCGAGGAGAGGGACCTGCCAAGCCCAGCCTCTGTCCCGATCTGAGTAGTAGTGAAACTCATCGATAACAGCAGTGTCGACAGGTGCTGCAGAGCCATGACGTAAAGCAAGATTGGCTAACACCTCTTGAGTGCAGCAAATAATTGGTGCGTCTGGGTTCACAGACGCGTCGCCGGTGATCATTCCTACGTTGTCGGCTCCAAGCTGCTCGCACAGGGCAAAAAATTTTTCGGAAACCAATGCCTTAATGGGGGCTGTGTACCAGCAGCGTTTTGAGTTGGCCAAGGCATCAAAATGCGCTGCGGTGCCAACCAAAGATTTTCCGGAACCAGTCGGCGTCGTCAGAATCACATGTTGCCCCGCGAAGAACTCAAGTACGGCTTCCTCCTGGCTCTCGTACAGTTCAATACCGGCCGCTAAAGCCCAGTTCAAAAACCCATCAAGCAAGTTTTCAGCATTTGGTTGCGAAGGAAGATGGTCAACTAGCTGAAGTGAACTCACGGCGAACGTAGCTTCTTAAGGTCTTCATTCAACAGTGTTCCCGTGGGGTCGAGCTCATTTCGAATGTTCCACCAGTCCACCCAACGCTCGTACTCTCCCGACAACTCGTCGGCGTTTAAATAATGAACCTTGCCCCAATGGGGTCGGCCGCCGTAGGACCGAAAGATCTTTTCTGCAGACTGGTAATACGCTGTTTCGTCGCGAACTACATCCTCGTGAATGGAAATTGTCACGGTAGGACGTTTACGAGCAGGTGAGAGCCACACGTCGTCAGGTGCGACGGTCCTATATTCAATCGGCCAAGCGACATCGGGGAACTTGCGCTCTAGTAGTTCCCTAATTTCCACTACACATGCAGGGCCATGTTCGGCGGGTATCGAATACTCCATTTCGGTGTGTGGATTGACTCGTTGGTTTGGCAAAACTTCGAAACTCCAGGCCAAGCGTTGACCTTCGTCTCCTAACGGATATCGACATGGCTCATCGGTTAGATCGATCGACTTGCACACCGCCCGATCCTGCCCAGGCCACCAGAAGTACTCGAAATGTCGAGTGGCGGAGGTCAGTTCCTCAATTCGGTCCATGACACTTTCGAGTGGTTCAAACCACTGGCGTTCTTCGAGACGGTACGCCTCCCTCACTCGCAGAGTGACTTCTAACACGACCCCTATTGCCCCCAATGACAGACGCGCTGCTTCAAAAAGATCAGCTTCCGTCTCCTGATCGCAGGTCACAACCGAACCGTCAACTAACAGAATCGATAACTGAGTAACGGCGCTCGAGAAACTTCCGAGCTCGACTCCGGTTCCGTGAGTTCCAGTCGCTATAGCCCCTCCGATTGATTGTTGATCAATGTCGCCTTGGTTCAACAAACCCATGCCATGGTCAAGTAACGGACGTCCGCAAGCGTGAATCTTGGTGCCAGCGCGAAACGTTGCGGTCATAGCGTCGTTGTCAACGGCGACAAGTCCGGCAAGAGGACGAGTGTCTAGGATTACGCCACTCGTAGGCAGCAACGGATAATGCGAATGTGCAGTACCGGAGGTGCGAACAGTCCACCCGCCGTCTCGCGCCGCCAATAGCTCACTCCTGATCGCTTCAACGCTGCCAACTTGAACGACGCTCTTAGGACGAGCGGAAAGTTTTCCGGACCAGTTACTCCAAGCTGGCCCCTTGCCGTGGTCTGTCATGCACAGGAGCTTAGGACTGAAAATCTGTTATCGAGATGTGTTACGTGTCAACACGCTCAGAGTTTCGACCCGGCCAAACTTCCGGATTAAGGATATGTGAAGGCTCGGTGCCTTCCAGAGCGCAAAGAACCTGTTCTAACGCCATACCGAAAATTCGTTTCCGCCCCTCTTTCGTCGCAGACGCGACATGAGGTGTGACAACAACATGTTGATGGTCGAGCAACGGGTGCCCCGATGGAAGTGGCTCTGGTTCGGTGACGTCTAAACCCGCTGCTGCCACCTTTCCGCTGTTCAGCGCGGCAAGCAAAGCTTCGTCGTCGATAAGGCCGCCCCGAGCGGTATTCACAATGAAAACCCCGTCCTGCATATGGCTGAGCAGATCAGCATCAACGAGATGACGAGTCTCTGGAGTCAGCGGTGCGTGAATGGAAACAATGTGAGCTGAAGACACTGCCTCGCGGAGGTTGACAGCACGTTCAACTCCAAGATCTTCGAACCTGTCATCTGCTTCAAAGGGATCGTACGCAGTGACACGCATCCCCATCGCTGAAGCAATCTTTGCCACCCGCGACCCAATCCTGCCTAATCCAATCAAAGCGAGTAATGCTCCATCGAGTTCAATAGCCGTGTGGCTTGGACCGTAATTACCCTCTTGACGTTGGAGACGTCCTTCACTTTGCTTGAGGTCCTTTGAAACCGAAAGCATAAGCGCCAAGGCATGCTCAGCAGTCGAAACAGTGGGACCATCAGGCGTGTTGCAAACCGTTATCCCTAAAGACGTAGCGTCCGCCAAAACAACGTTGTCGAAGCCAATCCCGGCACGAGCTACGACCTTTAGCTTCGGTGCTTTAGCGAATACGGATTGATCGTAAGTCAGCGAAGCACCAGCTATCACCCCGTCGGCCGCATCGAGACTTTCGAGAGGATCATCCGATATCGGCCATACGAAATCTGCCTGCCCACTCAGAAACTCAAGTAAGGCTGGATCTGGTGAACGATCAAACCAAATTACTGGCGAATTGGCCATCATGGGACTTTAACGCTCTCGAGTCGATTCGGTCCTACTTGGCCTGCGCTTTCTCATTACCATGACTGTTATCGGGGAGAACCATGCACGTCGATGAAGCAATCATCCATGACCTAGAGCGTTACCGCACCGAGGGTTACCCCTGGGCTGAATGGGACTTGTTCCGTGATGAGGCGCCGGTGTACTGGTACGAACGAGAAGCAATCACTCCGTTCTGGTCAATCACTCGCTATGCCGACGTGAAGCACGTATCTGGAGATAACGAAACTTTCGCGAATGGCGAAGGACGACTGCGACTTGACCTAGCGGAACGAGACACCCGATTTTGGGACGGGTATCGCGAACGAATGATTGAACGAGGTTGGGACCCCAACGAACCACCCGATTTCATCTATACCGACCGACCCGTCCACTGGGACATGCGCCGCCTCGTCGCTCCGGAGTTCACGCCCAAGGCGATGCGGTCACGCGAAGAATCTCTCACTCTCCACGCTCAGATGTATGCCACCGAATTCGCCAATCAGGTCCGAAACCAGGGGACAGCAGACCTGGTTGAAGACTTAGCGGTGAAACTCCCCCTCGCGGCAATATGCGAAATGATGGGCGCCTCCCCCCAAGATTGGGAACAGGTCCACGCTTGGACAGCAGTGCTTTTCGACGATCCAGCCCTCATGCGATTCGCCAAAGAAGGTGAATCCAAGAAAGAGATGCGTCGTCGAATGTTCGTCGAATTTGAAGATTGGATCTTTGAGCAAATAGCCGACCGACGATTAGCTGGCTGCACTGGACCAGACCTCATATCGATTCTGTTGCGCTCAGAAGTAGCAAACGAGCCGCTGACACCACAGCAACTACTGGGATACATCCGCGTGCTAATTCTTGCTGGCAATGAGACAACTCGAAATGCTGCGACCGGTGGAATGATCGCTCTGCTTGAACACCGTGAAGAGCTCGACTTTCTCGCCGAGCACCGAGACGAAGATGATGTAATCGACACAGCAGTCGAAGAAATCCTTCGGTGGACATCACCTGTCATCCAGTTCGCCCGAGTCTGCACACGAGATACAGAAGTCAATGGCCAGCTGATCAAAGCGGGCGAACACGTCGGCATTTGGCATGCGTCGGCGAACCGAGACGAACGTCAATTCGCGGAACCCTACCGATTCGATGTTCAACGAACCCCAAACGAACACGTGGCATTCGGACACGGAGCACATTTTTGTCTTGGCACTCACTTAGCACGTTGGGAGCTGAGAGCATTCTTTAAAGCCGTTCTGCCCGTACTCACAGATCTCCAACTTGACGGTGAACTGGAACGAGTCGGTCACCTACACGTGGGCCCGATACAACGCCAGATGGTGGTCCGCAAACACATAGGGTCAACCAAAAGTTAAAACAACCCAGGTTTGTTCCGCAGCTTCGCGTTCTCTCGTTGTCAACAGTTCCAACGGTCGCAAAGCTTCCACCACTGATTCAATTTGAACATCCAATATGCCTGAAATAACTAATCGGCCGCGAGGTCGAACCGTCCCAATCAAGTCCGGCGCAAGTTCGATCAGGGTCGAAGCCAACATATTGGCAACCACAACATTGAAGGTTTCCGCAACGTCGCTCAAAGGACCAGTCGACACCTCAATGAATTCCTCGACGCCATTAGCTCGAGCGTTCCCCACGGTGACTTCAGGAGCTGCAGTATCAATATCGATTGCGAGAACCCGAGTGGCTCCCAGACGAGCAGCAGCAACAGCCAAAATGCCGCTCCCACAACCAACATCAAGGACAGATTCATTACCCTCCAACAGCCGCTCCAACTCAGCTAAGGCGAGTTGAGTAGATGGATGACTTCCAGAGCCGAATGAGCGCCCAGGGTCGATCCAAAGAACGAGCTCGGTGCCATCGGGCTCGTAACTAACCCATGGCGCTTTAACCACTAGCCGATTACCTGTTCGATAGACAGTCGCGAACTCTCGCCAAGTATCCAAATAGTCACCGGACCCGAACTCTTCAACAATTGCAAAACGCCCCAACTGTGTCGCAGCCTCATCAGCTGCAACCGCCGAATCGAATCCCGCTAAGAGAATCACATCATCACCATCTAATTGCTCTTCAATGCCAAGCGTTCCGAGATGCCAGAGTTCACCCGAAATTCGATCAACGTCGTCGCGGTTCACTACCAGTCGAAGGCGGGCTTCTTGACGGCTCAGTTCTCCCACGCCTCAGGACGCTAGCTTCGTTGTAGTCGGTAGCTCGACTTTTAAAGAATGAGATCTGGAGTTGTAGTGGAAACAGAGATTGTGCTGACAGGTTTAGCGTTTGGAGAGGGCCCTCGATGGCGTGACGGGCATCTATGGTTCTCGGACTTTTATCGCCATGGGATCTTTCGTGTAGATGAGAATGGGTCAGAGGAGTTGATTCTGGAAGTTCCGACCCAACCATCTGGCCTCGGATGGCTCCCAAATGGAGATCTGTTATTTGTGTCGATGCTTGATAGAACACTCAAGCGAATGGACGAAGCTGGTGAGGTAACTGTCCACGCGGACCTTTCACATATTGCGGGCGGACCCTGTAATGACATGGTGGTGGGCCCAAATGGCGTCGCTTATGTGGGTAATTTTGGGTTCGAGGAAGGTGAGAAATTCGCTCAAGCTACCCTCGCCATCGTCGATCAAGATGGAACCGCCCGACCAGGCCCTGATTGCCTTGACTTCCCTAATGGCACAGTGATTAGCCCGGACGGAAAACAACTGGTGTTAGCGGAGTCCTATGGTTCTCGTCTGCTGTCTTTTGATGTCGAACCCGATGGTTCCTTAACCGGTAGACGATTGTTCGCGGATTTGGGTACACGAGTCCCGGATGGAATTTGTTTAGACGAAGAGGGCGGCATATGGGTGGGTGACCCCGTCAACCACTCGGTCTTCAGAGTTATTGACGGGGGAGAAGTGACTGACCACATCGAATTGGACCTCAACTGTTACGCATGCATGTTGGGCGGGGAGGATCGTAAAACCCTGTATCTAGTCACTGCGCCAACATCGGGTCGAGGTGGCGCCGCAGACCAACGACAAGGACGAATCGAAAGGGTTCAGGTGCCTGTAGCGGGCGCCGGCTCTCCGTAGACAAGTTGCTGACTATTTAGAACTTGAGAGGATTTCCGGCGCTCCACTCAAGTTGCTCTTCAGCCAAATTTAATTTGACCTGTCTCCAAGTCAGTTCGACATCGTTATCGTCCCCGGTGTCGACCATTAATTCGAACATTCCGTCATCA
>PBOM01000083.1 GCA_002724355.1 Actinomycetota bacterium
AAGCGCCCAGACTTGCCAGCAGCCTTCCCGCATATGGACCCGACACTCCTGTTGCAGTTTCGATGACACGAAGGCCGTGCAGGGGAGCTTGAGGCATGGGTACAGCATGTCGCGCCGGGAAATATTTCGCTCAATAACTAAGAGTTTTCTGCGGCGTTATTCTTCCCTTGCTTAGCTGTGACTTTCAAGGCGTCAGCCGCCTTTTCGTTTGACATGATCTTGTCGAGGATCGCTTCCCCTGCCCGATTGAAAGCGGCTCGCTCCGTAGAGACAAACTCCTGGGATTCCCTAAGTTTCGTTGTGTAACCGTTGATCTCTGGAATGACATAACGAGCTACAAGATCCCAACTATTGGCGGTATCGCGGGGGTTAGCCCAGTCATGCACGAAACCAATAGCGGTGCCAAAACCTCCGGTCAGCTCGAACATGTTTTGGATAAAGGCCACCAAGTCGTCAGGGGTGCCAACCACGGCTGATTGAACGACGCCCTTAGCGGCTCCGCCGCAAACTGCTTCTAAGGCTTCGTCGGGATCGTTGTAGGCGGTTGTGCCCGGTCTTTGGAGGGTTCCCACTATGTATTCGTTGTGCCATCGTTGAAGACCTTCTCTTGCTTGGCTTCTCGCCAAATCCTTACTTTCGGCCAGGTGCCAGTTAAGTAGGACTCGCCAATCAGAACGGTCGACTGACGAGCCAAACTCAAGGGCGGCGTCTTCGGCGAAGCCCCACTGAGTGCCGAGCGCGGTGATGCCTTCCGCTGCCATTGAACCAATCGACAAAACACCAATGCCATACTTGCCCGCCAAGGTCATGCCCGAGGGAGAGACCATTGATGCAGTCGCAGCCGGCATCTGTTCCTGTACCGGTAGTAACTGCAACTGAGCGTCTTTCATCGTGAACCAATCGGATTCGTACGAAAAGCGAGGCTCGCCACGAAGAAGTCGCAAAATCACCCCAAGTGCTTCATCTTGACGATCGCGTAAGAGCATGGGGTCGATGTCAAAGGTATGAGCATCAGATGGTAGAGCTCCGGGCCCTGTTCCAAAAATCACTCGACCCGCAGTCATGTGGTCAAGCTGCACGATCCGTTGCGCGACATTAAATGGATGGTGATAGGGGAGTGAGATGACGCCAGTACCTAGCTTGATGCGCGATGTGCGCTCGCCAGCGGCTGCTAGGAACATCTCGGGGCTAGCGATCATTTCCCAACCCGATGAGTGATGCTCCCCACACCAAAACTCATCAAAGCCCAGGTTCTCTAGTTGCACTACAAGATCAAGATCGCGCCGAAACTGGAGCATCGGGTTCTCACCGACCGGGTGATGTGGAGCCAAAAAAGCACCGAATTTCATTATGTGAACCGCCTCGCATAGCTAATCGAGTCCACGACGAGCGACTCAATTTCCTCTAAAGATGAATTTAGCTGCTAGTTGATGGAAGAGGAGCGGACCTCCACGCGCATTACCCGTAGAGCTGATCACTCTTGAGTCGGGTGGTCATTGTCACCCCAAGTTTGCGGGGGACCGAAGCGAGTCTCATTCCAAACGTTTAAAGCCGTTGACAAAGCGAAGCCGATGAACATGCCAAAACCAGTAAAAATCACTGGGATGCTTTTCATGAGTATGCCTAACCATGAAATAGCTACTCCAACAGCCATAAACCACGCCGGTTCAATGGGTCGATTTAGCATTGGCCCTCCCTAGTAAGACAAAATTTGCAAAGACCAAAGTTGATCACAATCGGTTGTTTCTCTTGCCGATAGCGACCGATGGTCTGGCAAGGTTTTAGCAGGATGTCGATATGGTCGACACCACAGTGAACAGCTGTTGACCATAGAGGAGCTGAGATGACCCAAGGACAATCTTCAATCGGCGTCATGTTCAACACCGACCGGATGCCAGGCAGAGCACTTCAAGACTTTGCTGCAGAGATCGAAACCATCGGAGTGAGCACCCTGTGGCTACCGGAGTTATTCGGCCGAGAACCATTTTCCACAGCCGGTTACGTTCTGGCCTCGACTAATGAGCTCAGAGTGGCAACAGGCATAGCGAACGTATACGCCAGGGACGCTGTCGCAGCTGCAGCAGGTGCGCGAACCTTGACGGAATTTTCTGCGGGCCGATTTATTCTGGGGCTCGGCGTATCGAACGCGGGACTAGCCCAGGCGCGGGGGCACCAATGGGAGCCTCCAGTAGAAAAGCTAAGCGACTATGTCGCTGCGGTTCGCTCCGCCGAAATCGCTGTGCCCGGAAACCACCAACTGGAAATCCATGTGGCGGCTCACGGCCCTAGGATGCTCGCGGCCTTAGCCGACTCGGTCGATGGGGTGAGTACCTTTTTGCAGACTCCAGAACACACAGCAGAAACCAGAAAACAGATTGCCGATACAGCCGCACTAAACGTGACATTGATGTGTCTCCCGAGCGAAGACCCCCAAGAAGCCAGAACATTAGGTAGACGAGCCCTTGCGTTCTATGTCGGGCTTGACTATTACCATCGGGCTTGGCGCAAGCTCGGATTCAACAACGACGATTTCGCTGACGGGGGTAGCGATAGGTTGATCGATTCTTTGGTGGCGTGGGGCGATACTTCACGAATTGCATCGCGCCTTGACGAACATCGCGATGCGGGCGCCACCGAGGTAGTCGTTATCCCTTTGAACCCAGGTGGAGGGGCAGAACCACATCTGCGACTTCTTGAAGCGCTCACCGAATAAACACGTAGGCTGTCACGAATTAACGGGGAAGGAGTTCTGATGAGTGGACGACCACGAGCGGTAGTAGACGGCCTCCCGCAATACAAACCAGGAAAATCAGCGGCCCAAGCAGCAGCTGACCATCAATTGGTCGAAGCAATCAAACTTGCTTCGAACGAGTCTTCCTATGGCCCACTGCCTTCGGTCTTGGAAGCAGTCGCAGATGGCGCCAATCTCTTGAATAGGTATCCCGACCATCGAGGTGAAGCCTTGCGGGCCGCGATTTCAGAAAAGCAAGGTGTTGCTAGCGAACAGGTAACTATTGGATGCGGTTCCGTGGGTCTCCTCCAGCAAGCCTTCTTGGCTTATGTCGACCCTGGCGATGAGGTCGTATATCCGTGGCGCTCCTTCGAAGTTCACCCTGTATTCAGCGCCATCGCTGAAGCGAACCCAGTGACTGTCCCACTTAAAGACCAGGCATTTGATCTAGGGGCGGTCGAAGCAGCAGTGACCGACCGCACGAAGCTAGTAATCCTGTCGACGCCGAACAATCCAACTGGCACTGTGTGCGGCACCGACGAGCTTCTCCAGCTACTTGATGCGTTGAGCAACGACGTTGTCGTCATCATTGATGAGGCATATTTGGAGTTCGTAACTGATGAATCAGTAAGAAATCCAATAACTGAAATCTTGCCCCGGCACAACAACGCAGTAGTTTTCAGAACCTTCTCCAAGGCATACGGATTAGCCAATTTGAGGGTCGGCTATGCAGTCGGACACGCCGATGTGATTGGGGCAATCGACAAGGTAGCGCTGCCATTCCTCGTCAACGGACTGGCACAGGCGGCTGTGCTCGCATCATTGGAGTCCACAGCCGAAGCCGAGCTACGAGAGCGCGTAGCAGAGGTAATACAGGAACGAACCCGAATCACTGAAGCTTTGAGCGGAGCAGGCTGGCCGGTTACGCCCAGTCAGGCAAATTTCTTGTGGCTCCCTGTCGGCGATGACGCTAGTGCGCTCTTTCAGCATCTCGAAAGCAAAGGCATAGTAACGAGACCCTTTGAGAACGAAGGTGTGAGAGTTACCGTAGGCACACCTGAAGAAAATGATCGATTTCTCGAAGAAATCGGCACACCATGAGGCAGCTTCTAGGCTACGCAAACGACTAGTTGCATCAACGACGACTCGGAGGTCGACGTGTTTATTGACGGATCATGGGTAGAAGCGCAGTCGGGTCGTACATTCGAAGTAACGAACCCGGCGACAGGTGAAGTGCTTGGTACCGTCCCCGCGGGTGATGCTGTCGACGCCACATCGGCCATCGACGCTGCAAGCGCAGCGTTTACAGCGTGGAGCCAAACAACAGCGTACGAACGCTCGCGTCTCTTGTACCGAGCTTGGGAGTTGATGACCGAGAGAAGCGAAGACCTAGCTCAACTGATGACATCAGAGCAGGGAAAACCCCTCAAGGCATCGCGCGCAGAGGTCAAATATGCGGCAGATTTCTTGATCTGGTTTGCTGAAGAGGCCAAAAGGGTAACCGGCGAGTGGCTGCCATCTCAAAGAGCAGATCAACGATTTCTGTCAGTTAAAGCCCCAGTCGGTGTTGTCGCTGCAATAACCCCATGGAACTATCCCATCTCTATGCTCACCAGAAAGATGGGGCCTGCATTGGCCGCTGGATGCACCCTCGTTCTAAAACCTGCAGAAGCCACACCGCTATGCGCTAAAGCCACATACGAAGTGTTCATCGATGCGGGTTTTCCGGAGGGTGTCATCAACTTGGTCACAGCCGCAGACCCGGCACCAATCGGCGATGTCTTTACCGGAGATCCCCGGGTAGCAAAATTAACTTTCACCGGCAGCACAGCGGTTGGGAGAATTCTGGCATCGAAATCAGCAGCCAATTTGCAAAGAATTTCTGTAGAACTGGGAGGACACGCTCCTTTTATCGTCTTCCCCGATGCAGACCCTGTCCATGCCGCCAAGGGGGCAGCTGCCCTCAAATTCCTAAACGCCGGACAGGCGTGCATCAGCCCTAACAGGCTTTACGTGCCAGAAACTTTGCGGTCAGCTTTCGAAGAAACGTTGTGCAGTCGAGTGGAGAAGTTGCAAACAGGAAATGGAATGGAAGACGGCGTCGGAGTCGGACCTCTAGTAAACGATTCTGCTGTTGTAAAGGTTGAAAGACAGGTAGAGGACGCACGAGAAAAAGGAGCTGGTGTTCCCGTAGGCGGAGCGCGTTTAACAGAAGGCAAACACGCTAGCGGTCACTTCTTTGCTCCGACGGTCTTAACCGACGTTAACGACGAAATGACGATTTATAGAGAGGAAACCTTCGGGCCAGTCGCTCCGGTCATTAGTTATGAAGACCCCGAACAGGTCGTTCAACTAGCAAACGACACCAACTACGGATTAGCGGCTTACGTATACACACGCGACATCGCCGTAGCTATGAGAGCGTTCGAAGGTCTTAGATTCGGAATTATCGGCATCAACGACGTGAACCCAACATCAGCATCCGTACCGTTTGGTGGCATGGGGGATTCCGGAGTAGGCCGCGAGGGCGGCCACGAAGGAATCAGCGAATACCTCGAAACTAAGACCGGTGGCTTCGCTATATAGCTAGTGCGCAACGGCCGTCATCAAGCATGTTCGTCAATGAGATCCCAAAGAGCATCAACGTGGCTTTGTTCAGTCGATCGCTGACCAATCGAAACTCGAATCATTGGGCGCCCATCTAGCTCAGATCCTGTCCAGGCGACACTCCCAACTTTGTTAACCGCCTCAATTAAACGACTTGTGGCCTCATCGCTTTCAGTGCACCTAAAACAGACGAGAGCAAACGGGTGTGGTGCAACTATCTCGAACCTGGGGTCCCTATCTAGGCGGTCCGCCAGCTGCTGAGTCAGGGCCACGTGGTAGCGAATCATCTCTCTGAGCCCTTCCGCTCCGTAGCTTCGTATTACCCACCAAAGCTTTAGTGCCCGGAAGCGACGTCCTAATGGAACATGCCAGTCTCGATAGTCGATCACTGCCCCTGAAGCACTCGCTTCGTTTTTCAAATACGGGGGCAAGATGCTGAGACAGTCGATGAGAGGGCCCCGATCTGCCACGTAGAACACTGAGCAGTCAAAGTTAACCATGAGCCATTTATGAGGATTGAAGGTGTAGCTATCGACTAGTTCTAATCCGGCTTGGTAATGGCGAAACTCTGGGCAGATCATTGCGTTCCCGGCATAAGCAGCATCCACGTGGAGCCACAAATCGTGTTCCTTGCAGATAGCTCCCATAGCTTCAATCGGATCAACCCCGGTAGTTCCCGTCGTCCCCAAACTCGCAGCAACAAATACAGGGCTGAGTCCGTTGGCTTTGTCTTCTTCGACGGCACTCTGGAGCGCCTCGATGTTCATTGCCTGTTGCCCGTCGACGTCGATGAGGCGAACATGGCCATAGCCGGCAACCGTCGCACCCTTTTGGATTGAGCTGTGGGTCTGAGTGGACGCATAGGCAACCATCGAACCTGGTTGAACCCCTCTGTTCGTAGCTTGATGACGGGCCACTACCAAAGCGGTATGGGTGGAGTCCGATGCACTCATTTGCAAAACACCACCGCCCTGCTCCGTGGTCTTCCAGTAAGCGGGCAAATCAAGCAGATCTACCAACCAGTCGAGTACGTGGCTTTCGATTTCTGTAGCGGCGGGCGATGTTGACCAAAGCATCCCCTGGACCCCTAGCCCGGCTGAAACTAGCTCTGCGAGCACCGATGGTGGCGAAGCGTTAGCTGGGAAAAAAGCAAACCATGATGGGTGTTGCCAGTGAGTAATACCGGGCATAACTATGTCATCTAAGTCTCGAATCAAATCTTCGAAGGGTTCACCCACTTCGGGGGCGGCAGTAGGTAGTTGCTCACGGATCGATCCAGGCGTCGCATCCGAAACAACGCGGAAGTCCTCAACACGGTCCCAATAGTCAGCAATCCAATCGATGAGGGCGTGGCCATGCTGGCGGAATTCCTCCGTTGATAAATGCTTAGGAGGCTGAGGAAAGTTTGATTCAGTCATGGCGGGACTCAGTTCGCAGCTAATGAGGTCAATATCGGAGTGCTGTCGACGCAGCGTAGCGCTGGGGTGGCAGTACTGAGTAATGATTTCGCTCGACCAAATGCCTCTACGATCTTGTTATGGGAAGACTGACAGAACGTGTAGCAGTAATAACCGGTGGAGGGTCCGGCATAGGAAGAGCGACTGCCGTTCGCTTTGCCGAACAAGGAGCAGTAGCGGTAGTTGTAGACATCGACGCAAAGGGAGCCGCCACCACCGTCGAGCTGATCGAGAAAGACGGAGGAACTGCCTGCTGGTTCGAATGCGATGTGACAGACGTCGAAGCAGTAGACAGCGTCACGAAATCGGTCATTGAACGATATGGGGCTATAGATGTTCTGGTGACCGCGGCGGCTACTTCCGTGGGCAAGAAAATCCCCGACACACTTCCTGAAGAATGGGATCAAGTGTTCGCAGTTAATGTCAAGGGAACGTACCTATGGATGAGGGCGTGCATTCCTTTGATGACTAAAGGCACAGGGTCCATAGTGGCGCTCGCATCACAATTGGCAATCTCCGGGGGACTATCGAACGCTGCGTACATCGCATCCAAAGGCGCAATTGTCAGCCTGTGTCGCACAGCGGCTAACGACCACGCTTCCGAAGGAATACGTATCAATTGCATTTTGCCTGGCGCAACGCAAACACCACTTCTTGACCGATCCTTCGGGCGTTTCAAAGACCCGGCCCCTTACATCGAACGTTCCCTCTCAAGGCACCCTTTAGGGCGGTTTGGGCAACCCGAAGAAGTCGCTAATGCCGCACTGTTTCTGGCATCAGACTATGCGAGCTTCACAACCGGTACTGAACTGCGAGTCGATGGCGGTTGGATAGGAGGTTAAGACTTTCCATCGACCCCTAATTTCTGACCCCCGCCTATGAAGCCGTCGCAAGGATGGTTCGGGCTCAAAAGTGCTAAAAGAGTAGAAATCTTCAAGGGGTAAAGGTGGAATAGATATGACATATACAACGGTGCTGAGTTCGCGCGTAGCCGACTTGAACGGCTTAGTGAATGATTGGAGTGACTGGGGTAAAGATCACGTCCTTGGCGAAAGCTCCGCATTGGGCGTTGCCTTGTCTCAAACAGTCGTAGGTGGAGACCGCGCTGGCGAAGTCAATGCCTCGTTTCAATGGGAATCAATTGACCAGGCAATGGAAGGAATTGCAAAGCTGAATGCCAGTTCTCGGGTGATGGAGATGTACCAACGCTCCGGTGTCGCACCTACACGACGCAGCATGGCAAAACTGTTGGCGCAACGCGGAACAAGAGATGGTCGATACACCTCGATCTTGATGTGCACCGGCGATATGGCAGATGAAGCAACTTATTCGTCCAATGCCGACACCATGTGGGACGGACTCAGCGGGGGCGCAAACGGTTATGCAATCAATCAGGTCATAGCTGGCGGAGAATTTACGGGAATGTATGCGCTGGTCAGTTGGACTGATTCTCTAGATGCGTTTATGGACGCAGCTAACACCACCAACACCTCCGCTCCGGTACAACAAATCATGTCGAACCAGAACATCAAGTTCGTCAGCCGAAGCCTTTCCCGCATCCTGTAGTTGGAAAAGCAGCGTCGTCTTTTCCAGGGAGTTCGCCTCATCGAGGACGTTGTCTGCCTAGGAGTGGGATTAGGGGCTAGATATGTCATTAACGACTAGTACAGCGATGACAATGGACTGTGCCGATGTCGAGGTTATGGCGGACTTTTGGCAGGAGGCACTTGGCTACGAACAGCGACGTGTCGAGGAGCCGTACATCCGTCTCTTCAAGCCTCGGACTGATCGCATCATTTATGTTCTGATATTGCAGACCGTTGCCGAACCTAAGACAGCGAAACATCGAGTCCACCTAGACCTAGCATCTGATGATCTTGATACTGAGATAGAGCGTCTGGTTGGCTTGGGTGCCACTGTTCTGACTCCTGCTCGACGAATCGAAGCAGAAACAGTCGGTGGTCGGCGAGTCGCCGTCCTAGCCGATCCGGAAGGCGGAGAATTTTGCGTCACCGGACTTGCTGAATAAACCGCTGCACGTCCCTTTTCCTGCGGCGCATTCATGTCTTATATCCTCATCAGTGTTGGTTTATAGGGTTCTATTTAAGTAGTTCCCATAATGGGTGTATCGCTACTCCTTCGTAGTTTCAATTTGCTATACGACCCCAATTAGGTGCAAGGCTGTCTCATTGTGCAACGGATCATCGCGTTAGATATGGAAGGC
>PBOM01000084.1 GCA_002724355.1 Actinomycetota bacterium
GCAAGGTCGGCGCCCATTACAGCCGCTCATTAGGTATAGCGAAGAGCCGTTCCGCTCCTTGGGTAATAGCGGGTACAAGCCCATAGACCGTCGGCATAACTTGTTCCGCGTAGAAGAGGGCGGTCGCGATTTTGTCAGTGAGAAAATCTGTATCGCCGTCTTCGCTATCCAATAGTTGCTGAGCGACTTGAGCCGAACGTGCGAGGTAATAACCTCCAATTACCACTCCTGCTAGTCGCATAAAGGGAGTAGCACCAGCCGCTGCGTCATTGGGCTCCGCAGCCAGGCGACTTCCTAGCCAAAGCCCCGCTTCGCTCAGCTTCTGGGTTCCCTCCTCTAGAGCACGTCCTATCGAAACTAGGCGCTCGTCTCCGTTGAGCTCCGCCGCGAGATTGCCCATATCTAGGAGGAGCTTTTCGACCACTTGACCTCCACCAAGTGGAAGTTTTCGAAACACTAAGTCAGCCGCCTGGATACCATTCGTTCCTTCGTAAATCGGAGCAATGCGGACATCTCTCCAATGCTGAGCGGCTCCGGTCTCCTCTACGTAACCCATACCGCCATGAGTTTGCACCCCTAGGGAGGTCATCTCCACACCGAGATCCGTGCCCCAGCCCTTTGAGATGGGTGTCAACAAAGCGGTCAGAGCATCCCAATACTCACGCTCAGAAACATCGGAGGTGCTGTTTGCGAAGTCAATAGCAGCAGCGTTGGCGTACATAACGCATCGCATTGCTTCTGCATTTGCACGCATCGTCATAAGCATCCGACGGACATCGGCGTGGTCCGCGATGGGCGACGACTCGCCAGCTGTTAGTTCAGCTCCAATCGCCTTTCCTTGTTTTCGATCAATCGAATATTGGCGAGCCTGCTGATAGGACCTATCGGTGAGCGAAAGTCCTTGGAGGCCCACTGATAATCGAGCGTTATTCATCATCGTGAACATCGCTCTCATACCACTATTTTCTTCACCGACCATCCAACCAATTGCTCCACCTTCATCGCCATAGGACATGACGCAGGTTGGGCTGGCGTGAATCCCTATCTTGTGTTCGCTCGAAACTACCCGTAGATCGTTTCGTTCTCCTAAAGAACCATCTTCATTTACCAAAAACTTAGGGACGATGAACAGGCTGATGCCTTTAGTTCCTGGAGGAGCATCTGGGGTTCGAGCCAGAACCAAGTGAACAATGTTTTCGGATAGTTCGTGCTCACCGTAGGTGATGAAAATTTTGGTGCCGGAGATCAACCAGGTCCCGTCTTCACCGGGAGTCGCCTTTGTGGTCAGCGCCCCCACATCGGACCCAGCATGAGGCTCTGTGAGATTCATGGTCCCCGACCACTCCCCACTAATCATCTTTGGGAGATAAATCTCCTGAAGAGTTTCGCTCGCATGGTGAGTTATTGCATCAATTGCGCCTTGAGTCAAAAGGGGACAAAGGCTGAACGCCATGTTTGCGGCAGTCATCATTTACTGCACAGCTAGGCCGACACACCAGGGCATGCCTCCACCGCCGTGGTCTTCATCCAGAGCAATGCCGTTCCAGCCGGCATCAACAAATCGTTCATACGCATCAGAAAAGCCGTCAGGATGAAAAATTTGTCCATTTTCAACCACCAGACCCTCTTCGTCGCCCTTGCGGTTCAACGGGACGAGCTGTTCTTCCATAAAGCGTGCGGCTTCTTCTAAAACGCCTTCCACTGTTTCCAAATCAGCGTGTTCATAGCCTGCGCGGTTAGCCAACTCTGATAGGTCAGCGATGTGTTCTAAGACGAACAGCATGTCGTCGGTCGGAGCTCTGTATTCAGACATCATTGCCTCCCATCTACAGGCTATTAGCCCAACTCTATGAGGAATTGGAAAAAGCTGATGACAAGATAAAAAGATGCAGCCCAAAAAATTTCGCAAAATCTTGATATCTGGAAGAGCAGCAGTCGGCTGGTCGGCAATCTTGATGCCCAAGTTGGTAGCTCGAGCTTGGGGAGTAGGAACGTTCCCTGATCGCGGAGCTCGCTACACAATCCGACTATTTGGTATTCGAAACGCACTTATGTCTTATCAGCTGTATCAGGCTGAACGCTCAGATGCTGATCCAGAGGAAGTTGAAGAGGCGTTACGGCAGGGAATCGTGGTGGATGTTTTTGATGTGCTCTTTGGCCTGGGAGCAAGCGGCAAGAAATCTAGTGGGAGCTTTAACGCTGCGGTACCGGTGGTCGCCTCTGCAATTGGTGTCCTGCTTGGCCTTTTGGGGCGCGAGCACACCGACGTTTCGGAGAGTCACAATGAGTAAAGAAGAAATGGATAGGCCTGAAGCTAGCGATCAGACGGTTTCGCTAGTTCGCTGGTCGGGGCCGTGGGACTCCGACGATCCGGACGCGAACTTCAAAGAAGAGGTGGCCGCCTACGGTTTACTGGAGCCATTAGACACAATCACCCAGCTTTCAGAGTCCCTGGACATACCCGTCGGAGCTTTAGTGCGGTACGTATTAGCCAAATGGGCAACGGGGGGTAGTGAGGGAATGTTGCACATTGGCGGGACTTCGGTGCAGCGGATGCACAACGCGTGCCAGGCCGCTGAGGGCGAAGACACCGATGAAGCACGGCTGCGTGCGTATGAGGAACTTCGTGAGATGGTGAGGTGGTTACATCTTCCTATCGAAGACCCAACTATCTACGACTGAGTTTCATCCGTTGAGAATCTGTTGGGTGACCACTTCCACCTCATCGAGGAGGCCCGTATAGAAGGTCCCAAATTCGCCGTAGATTGCTGAGGCTTCGTCGTACCTCATGGTGTAAACGACTTCTTTGAGATCGTCTAGGTGGGTTCCAAAAAGTGTCACACCCCATTCGAAATCGTCGACACCCGTTGATCCCGTTACGACCTGCAAGATACGGCCTCGAAAATTTCTTCCCGACTTTCCGTGTTCATACATCATCTCTCGTCGGGTTTCATATGGAAGGGTGTACCAGTTGCCTTGTTGTTCACGGCGCTTGGACATTGGGTAGAAACAAAACGCATGCTTACCTTCGGGGGGTAGTTCCGGGTACAGGCGCGGCATTTTCATTTCTTCAGGCAGATCTGGCGCGTATTCAGATGTCTCCGTCATAGAAACATAACTGTCGGCGACTTCAAGCCCGGCCTGTTGGAGTTTGCTTTGGAGCGCTCGCAGACGCCACAGATCAGGTCCGAGAGCCATGAACCCCACATCGGCCTTATGGCCAAAAAGTGCGACACTCAGTACTTGATGGTCACTATCTTCCGTCTCTTTGACCGCAGCAATGACCCGTTGCCCATCGGTGCTGTCAGTGATTTTGCAAAACAGGTGGAGAACACCCAAACCAACGGCGGTTGAAACGTACTGGGGAGGGTTCATGTTCTTAATTTTAGAGGTCTATTCGTCAATGCGGCCGGCGTAAAGGTTCATAGAGTCTTCGCGAGCGAACCCGATGAGGGTCATATTCGCCGCTTTTGCCAAGTCCACGGCCAAAGCACTAGGTGCTGATACAGCCACCAGGGTGCCGAATCCTCCGCTCCAGGCCTTTTGCACCATTTCAAAACTGGCTCGCCCGCTGACAAAAAGTCCAAGCTGTTCTGCGTTGTATTTTCCGCTTAGTAAGCGGCTTCCGATCACTTTATCTACAGCGTTGTGCCTTCCTATATCTTCCCGCAAGAGTTCGACCGTTCCATGTGAGTCAAAGACAGCTGCTGCATGAAGGCCCCCCGTACGGGCGAACATCTCTTGTTGTTCGTTGACAGTTCCCAAAACTTTTTGGATGACCTCAACACTGAAGGTAATTGCATTCTTTACAGGGGCCATCCGGTTGGCTAGTTCTGTTAGCGCCACTGATCCGCAGAGCCCGCATGAAGAACTCACGTTCCCGATTCGAGGTTGCGGGGCCGGTGCTTGTCCACCTGTTTCTACCGTCACAACGTTGTATTGGTATTCAGCTGCAGGGCCTTCACCGCAGTATCGGACCCCAGTAACCGGCGCTTCTTGGAGAAGATTCTCTGCAACGCAAAACCCCACTGCTAATTCATAATCATGACCTGGAGTTCGCATGGTGGTGGCGACAAGATGCCCATCTAGCCTGATTTCGAGTGGCTCTTCAACAATTACTTCGTCGGGAAAGCGCGAAGTGTCTCCGTTCTGAAGTCTCTGAACGAGAAACTTTTCACTTCGTCCCTTGCGCATATCAATAGGCTACTGCTGGCCTAATGTTTCCTCACGCGGTGACTTCTTCGGGTTAGATCAGTCAGCTTGAACTCGCTGAAGCTTCGCTTCTAAATGGTGCTGGAACTTCTCACCTACTGCCGCCATTGAGACGTCATAGGTCAGTTCATTCTGATCGATTCGCACTAACCGGCTGACTTGTTCTACGGACTTAGCCGACGGAGTTGTCGCCACTTCGACTGAGTCAAATTTAACTATGAAGGACTCGCCGTTTGAAACATACGAGCCAACGTGGGTTTCAACAATGCCCGTCGGTTGCGCTATGACCATCTCCATGGTCGTGCCGTCGACAACTCGCAGAAAACCTTGCTCCGAGTGAAGCGGCTGGCCATCGGAAGCGCTCTTGGTTTTTTGGGTGTAGGTAACAAACGGTTTCCCCACGTGAGCGAAATTGACTTCTTCTACGTATTCAAAGCTGTCGATGGTTGGGTAATGACCATTACCAGTCCCCCGCCAAAGCCCAAGGAGCGGGGCAAGTGGTAAGCACGCTTGATGAAGAGGAGGTTGCATCAGGACCTGTTCTGAAGTTTCTCTAGAGTACGTTCCGAAACGATCCTCGCGTTGCGTGAAGCTTGGGAAAAGCTGCCATTATCTGAGGCTTGCTGTTTAGAAGTCCATATCAGGCATTGGCGGCATACCGCTACCGCCTTCTTCTGGCTGTTCACAGATCACTGCTTCAGTAGTCAAGAACAAAGCCGCAATTGAGGCAGCATTTTGTAACGCCGAGAGTGTGACCTTCGCTGCGTCTATAACTCCAGCTCCGACTAGGTCTTCATATTCGCCGCTCGCCGCGTTAAGTCCATGAGTTCCTTCAAGGTCTCGGACACGGCTCACTACGACGCCACCTTCCATACCTGCGTTTTCCGCAATCTGCTTAAGGGGCCCTTCAAGAGAGCGAGCGACAAGGTTCGCTCCCGTTGCTACGTCCCCTTCTAAACCATCAACAGATGCTTGAACTGCGGCCTGTGCTCGAAGAAGCGTTACTCCTCCACCTGCCACGACGCCAGATTCGATCGCCGCTTTGGTGGTGCTTACAGCATCTTCAATTCGGTGCTTTTTTTCTTTTAGTTCAACTTCTGTTGCCGCTCCGACTTTGAGAACCGCTACCCCGCCTGAAAGTTTGGCCAGTCGTTCCTGCAGCTTTTCGCGGTCGTAGTCCGAGTCAGTGTTGTCGATCTCATTCTTAATCTGCTCAATGCGACCGGCGACGTCAGCTTCGTCACCAGCCCCTTCAATGATTGTGGTTTCGTCTTTGGTGACAATCACACGACGAGCGGTGCCCAACAGATCGAGTGTGGTGTTTTCGAGCTTCAGACCAACGTCTTCGCTTACGACCTGTCCGCCGGTCAGTATGGCCATATCTTGAAGCATCGCTTTGCGGCGATCTCCAAAACCAGGCGCCTTAACTGCTACAGACTTGAAGGTCCCACGAATTTTATTGACGACGATTGTTGCGAGCGCTTCACCTTCGACGTCTTCTGCGATGATCACCATCGGCTTTCCTGATTGCATGACCTTTTCAAGTACTGGCACGACGTCTCTAACCGCAGTGATCTTCCCCTGAACGAATAAGAAGTAGGGGTCATCCAAAACAGCCTCTTGCCGATCTGGATCAGTTACGAAGTAAGGAGAAATGTATCCCTTGTCGAAGCGCATACCTTCAACCAGGTCCATTTCCAGACCGAAGGTTTGACTCTCTTCAACGGTGATAACTCCATCTTTGCCAACTTTTTCGATGGCTTCACTGATGTGATCACCGATTTCACGATCAGCAGCCGAGATAGCAGCGACTTGAGCTATTTGTTCTTTAGACTCAGTAACGCTGACAGCCATGCCCTCGATGGCAGCGACCGCGGATGCTACGCCTGCCTCGATCCCTTTCTTAAGTGCCATAGGGTTGGCTCCCGCCGCGACGTTACGCATACCCTCGTGCACCATCGACCAAGCAAGAACTGTGGCTGTGGTGGTGCCGTCTCCGGCCACATCGTCAGTCTTTTTCGCTACTTCTTTAACGAGTTCCGCTCCGATGCGTTCAATGGGGTCTTCAAGCTCAATATCTTTGGCAATCGAAACTCCGTCGTTGGTGATGGTAGGAGCGCCCCATTTTTTGTCGAGAACTACATTTCGGCCTTTGGGACCCAGAGTTACTCGAACAGCGTCCGCAAGTTGGTTCATGCCCGCCTCAAGAGACTTACGTGCTTCTTCATCAAAA
>PBOM01000079.1 GCA_002724355.1 Actinomycetota bacterium
GACGGCGCGCTTTACATCGCCGACTGGTCCAACCCCATCATCCAGCACGGCGAAGTCGATTTCCGCGACCCACGCCGCGACAAGGTTCATGGCCGCATCTGGCGCGTCACCTTTAAGGACCGCCTGCTCACCAAGAAAACCAATTTTGCGAAATTCAAAAACCCGCAGCTCCTCGATACGTTGCTCACGGAAAATCTCTATGAGAAACGCCAAGCCCGCCGCGTGTTGCACGAGAAGGGCGCAGCCATCCTGCCCGACCTCGTCGCGTGGACGAAAAAGCAGACCACCGACAAGGCGCGACTCGAGGCGCTGTGGCTGCACGAGGCAATCAACAACGTGAATGATAAGCTCCTTCGCCAGTTGCTCGCCTCCAATGATCATCGCATCCGCGCCGCCGCCGCGCGGGTGCTTAATCATTGGGCTGATCGCATTGACGACTCGCTCAATGCGCAGTCGATGGCCGTGGCGGACAAGCATCCGCGCGTGCGGCTTGAGGCAGCACGCGGTTTGGGCGAGGTGCCCGAGGTTGCCGCAGCAAATACCGCCCTCCGCGTGCTCGACCAACCAGTCGATCGTTTTGTCGATTACGCCCTGTGGCTGACGATGAACGACCACGGCGACCGCTGGCTCGAGGCAGTCTCCACCGGCAAAGCCAAGCTGCCGGACAATCCCGCCCATGCGGCGTTCGCGCTGAAATCCATCGACGCCGGCAAAGCCGCGCGGCTGGTCAATCAACTCGTCGCCAAGGCGCCTCTGCCCAAGGACGGGAGCGGGCCGCTCATTGAATTGGTTGGCGCAGCCGGCGGCGGCGCGGAATTGCGCGCACTGTATCAGCAGTTGCTCAAGGACGGCTTCGCCCCCAGTGCCCACCCGCGCGTGCTCAATGCCCTTGCCAATGCCGCCCGAATCCGCAATGCCCGGCCGGCGGGCGATCTGAAAGGGCTCGGGACTTTCGTTAATGCCGAGGACGCCGCCACGCGCGATGCTGCCATTCAACTGGCTGGCGCATGGAAACAAACGTCGCTGGTCGATACCCTGCTCACGCTGGCCAAGGCGGGTAACGGTACGGCGTTCGTGAGCCTCAGCCAAATTCGCGGAGGCAAAGCCGTCAACGGACTGCGCGGCTTGGCGGCAAAGGAGCAGCCATTAAACCTTCGTCAAGCCGCCGCCCGCACTTTGGCGGCGGTGAATCTACGCGGCAATTTGCCGACCATTTTCGCGGTTCTCAAGGACACCGAGGAAAGCACACAGGCACTGGACCTGTGGCGTGCGTTGCTGCAGCACAAGGGTGCTGGTGGTGCGCTGGCTGAAGGCGTGGCGTCGGCGCAATTGCCCAAGGCGGTCGTCACCGCCGGCATCCGCGCCGCGCGCGAGGGCGGGCGCAATGAGAAGGCGCTGGTGTCCGCGTTGGCGCGTTCGCAAAACATGTCGCTGCTCACCAAGCAATTGACGCCCGCTGAACTCAAAGCGCTGGCTGCTCGCGCTATGAAGGAAGGCGACCCGTTCGCCGGCGAACGCATCTATCGCCGCGCGGAGCTGGCATGCACGGTGTGCCACGCCATCGGCGGCGCGGGCGGCAAGGTGGGGCCGGATTTCACCTCATTGGGCGCAAGTGCGCAGCCGGATTATATTATAGAGAGCATTTTGTATCCTAACCGCAAGATTAAGGAGGGCTATCATGCGACATTTGTTGAAACCAAAGACAACCGCAATCTCGCCGGCGTGGTCGTGCGCGAGGCCGCCGGCGAGCTGGTGATGCGCGACTTGGCCAACAATCTCATTTCCATTCCCAGCAACCAAATCCGCCGAAAGACCGCCGGGGCCTCGTTAATGACGCCTGGGCTTATCGCCGGGCTCACCGAGGACGAGCAGCTGCACCTGTACCGATTCCTCGCCGAGCTGGGCAAGGCGGGGCCGTTCGACGCCACAAAGACCGGCGTGGCGCGCACGTGGAAGCTGCTGCCCGGCACGCACCGTGTAGAGCAATACGGCATCCAGAAAATCGTTGAGGCTGGTTTCGACAAAAAATGGACCCACCACGTCCTCGGCTTCCGTGGAAAGGTCGAAGGCTGGCAAATTGTCCCCGCACGCGTGAACGGCGATCTGCCCGCCGCCGACATCACCACCGCTACGGCGACGGGCCGCTACGTGGCCGTCGTGCACATTTTCGCCGGCACAAATTTCGAGGTGCAAAAAGAAGGCAACGTGACCTTCCGCCTGCCGCGAGGCTTGGTCACCGAGGCATGGATCAACGGCAAACCCCTCAAGCGCGGCAACACCTATACCGCGAAACTGCCCACCGGCAAACACCGCATCGTGGTGAGACTCGATGCGAAAGCGCTCCCCAAGGCATTCCGGCTGGAGTCGGATGAGGCGGCGTTTTTGAATGAGTAAACCGATGACTGTAGTCAAATGACAATGCCGCTTCGAGACAGCTTGAGCTGCCGATCCGCCCGAAAGTCCGAAAAGGCTTGGTTGGCTATTTTATTCCTCACCTCAATTTTTGCGCGAGCGGCTCAGCCACAGCCCGAGGTCATTGATTTCAATCGCGATATTCGGCCGATTTTTGCGGACACTTGTTACACCTGTCATGGGCCGGATAATAACCAGCGCGAGGCCAAGCTGCGGCTGGACCAGCGGGAGGGGTTGTTTCGCGAGGCCAAAGGCGTGCGCCCGGTGGTGGCTGGAGACTTGATCGAGAGCGAGCTGTTCGCGCGCATCACTTCCGACGATCCCGATGAGCAAATGCCGCCGCCGGATTCACAGCGGAAACTTTCGGCGCATCAAATTGCGCTCATCAAAAAATGGATTGAGCAGGGCGCCAAGTGGCAGGGGCACTGGGCCTTCATCGCGCCTAAACGGCCGTCGTTGCCAAAGGTGAAACAGAAAAAATGGCCGCGCAACGGCATCGACCACTTCGTGCTGGCGCGGCTGGAGCGGGAAGGGCTTCAGCCGTCGGCGGCGGCGGACCGCGCGACGTTGTTGCGGAGGGTGTCGCTGGATTTGACGGGACTACCGCCGACGCCGGGGGAAGTGTCCGGTTTTCTCTTGGACAAAGCGCCGGACGCTTATGAGAAGGCCGTTGATCGCCTGCTGGCCTCGCCACGGTATGGCGAGCGGATGGCCTTTCGCTGGCTGGACGCCGCGCGTTATTCGGACACGAGCGGCTACCAAACTGACGGCCCGCGCACGATGTGGCGCTGGCGCGATTGGGTGATCGAGGCGTTCAACGACAACATGCGCTACGACCGGTTTACGATTGAGCAGCTGGCTGGTGATTTGCTTCCGAACGCGACGCTCGAGCAGCGCATTGCCACGGGCTTTAACCGAAACCATCGCGGTAATGCCGAGGGCGGCAGCATTCCGGAGGAGTTTCAGGTGGAGTACGTGGTGGATCGCGTGGACACGACCGCGACGGTGTGGATGGGGTTGACTCTCGGCTGCGCGCGGTGTCACGAACACAAGTACGATCCGTTTACGCAAAAGGAGTTTTACGAGCTTTACGCCTTCTTCAACAACATCCCCGAGAATGGCCGCGCGCTGAAGTATGCTAACTCGCCGCCATTCATCAAGTCACCCACCAGGGCACAGCAGGCTGAGCTGGCGCTGCTCACCAAACGCGTGAATGCCGCCGAGGACGCCATGCTTCGGATAATACCGGAGGTGGAGCCCAAGCAGCAGGCGTGGGAACGGGCGCTAGTGGTTAAGAAAGGCATCGTCCCGAGTTGGGTGCCCACGCGCGGATTGGTGGCGCACTTGAATTTGGATGATGCAAAGGACATGGCCTTCATCGACGGGAAACCTGTTTTTGATGAAGGGCGCGTTGGAAACGCCGCAGTGTTTGATGGCCGAAGGTTTATCGACGCGAATGCGACGGCTGGGGGGCAAACGGACTTCGGATATTTTGATAAATTTACCCTCAGCCTGTGGGTGCGACCGGAGAGCGATGGCGCACTGCTCACGCGCACCAAAGATGAAGCGAAGGAAACCGGCTGGGGCATTTGGCTGGTGGACGGCAAGGTGCAGGTGAATTTCGTGAAACGCTGGCTGGATGATTCGCTCAGGCTGGAGACGATCGAAAAACTCAAACCGGCACAGTGGCATCACATCGCAGTAACGTACAATGGCAATCCCATCCCCGAGGGCGTGCGCGTGTTTGTGAATGGCCGCGCGCAAAAGCTGCGTGTGAACCTCGACATGCTGAATCAGGATTTCGCCGCCAAGGCGGATCCGCTTCGTATTGGCGCTGGGGGCGGGCCGGTTCCGCGTTTCAAGGGGCACATTGATGAGGTGCGCATTTACAATCGCGCCCTTTACCCGCCTGAAGCCATCGCGTTGGCAGCGCCGGATAGTTTGAGCAAACTGGCGACACTCAAAAAGCACTCCGCAGCGCAAAGAGAGGTGTTGCGTCTGGCATTTCTTGAGCAATTTGCGCCAAAAACAATCCGCGCTGCCTTTGCCAAGGTTCGCGAACTTCGTGAGAAGCGCACGGCCATGATCGAGCAATTCCCCACCACGATGGTGATGCACGAGATGGCTAAGCCGCGGCCGACGCATGTGTTGATTCGCGGCGCGTACGACAACCTGGGCGCACGTGTCAATGCGGGCACACCCGCCGCGTTGCCTTCCATGCCCAAGGAAGCTCCGCGCAATCGATTGGGCTTCGCGCGTTGGTTGACTGACCCGAAGCATCCGCTCACCGCGCGGGTGACGGTGAATCAATTTTGGCAGATGTATTTCGGGCGCGGCATCGTGAAGACGGTGGAGGACTTTGGCTCGCAAGGCGCTTGGCCGAGTCATCCGCAGCTGCTTGACTGGCTGGCAACAGAATTTATGCGCACCGACTGGGACGTGAAGGCGATGCAGAAACTCATCGTGACGAGTGCGACGTATCGGCAGAGCAGTGAAAGGCGGAATGGGACGCCCGACCCTGAAAACATTTTACTGTCGCGCGGCCCGCGCATGCGGTTGTCGGCGGACATGATTCGTGACCAGGCATTGTTTGTGAGTGGACTATTGCGCGAGAAGATTGGCGGCCCGTCGGTCAAACCGTATCAACCGGAGGGCTTGTGGAAGGAGATTGCGTCGGAAACAAAATACGAACAGGCAAAAGGCGCGGACCTTTACCGGCGCAGCCTATACACGTTTTGGAAGCGCACGGTCACGCCGCCGCTGATGGCCACCTTTGACGCTAGTCCGCGCGAAACCTGCGTGGTGCGCGAGACCCGCACAAGCACGCCATTGCAAGCGCTGGCGCTGATGAATGATGTTACCTTTGTCGAGGCCGCGCGCGTGTTTGCGCAGCGTATAATTCGTGAGGGTGGAAAATCGCCTGAGGCTCGAGTCCGTTTTGCTTTTCAACATGCCACCGCACGCAAACCGAAAGCCGCCGAGGTGAAAATATTGACCTCTGGCCTGTCGCGGCATCTAAAATTCTACCGGCAAGACGCCAAGGCCGCGAAGGCATTGATAGACATTGGCGAATCGACCGTGCCGAATGGCGTCGATGCCAAGGAACTGGCGGCGTATACGTTGGTGGCCAGTTTGATTTTGAACCTCGACGAAGTCATTACAAAGCAATGAACCCTCTCGCCGAACATCAACTCAACATCAACCGCCGTTATTTCTTTGGCCGAATGGGGCTCGGGATGGCGGCGTTGGCGGGGTTGTCGCATCGTGAGGCGGGCGGCGCACTGCCCGGGTTGCCGCATTTTGCGCCGAAGGCGAAGCGGGTGATTTACCTGTTCCAGTCCGGGGCACCTTCGCAATTGGATTTGTTTGACCACAAGCCGGAACTGGCCAAGCGGCGCGGCGAGGATTTGCCGGATTCGATCCGCAAGGGGCAGCGACTGACGGGCATGACGGCGACGCAGGAAAAATTCCCGCTGGCACCGTCGATTTACAAATTCCAAAAACACGGCCGCTCAGGCTTGGAGCTTAGCGAGTTGCTGGCGCACACGGGGAAGATTGCCGACGAACTGTGTCTCATTCGCACGCTACACACGCAGGCGATCAACCACGATCCGGCGATCACTTTTTTCCAAACCGGCGCGCAGCTGGCTGGCCGGCCGAGCATTGGTTCGTGGCTCAGCTATGGATTGGGCAGCCTTAATGAAAACCTGCCGGCATTCGTCGCGTTGGTGTCGGGGACGGGCGGGCAACCGTTGTATGACCGGCTGTGGGGCAGCGGGTTTTTGCCATCGAAATTCCAAGGCGTGAAATTCCGTTCGGTCGGTGATCCGGTTTTGTTTTTGTCCAATCCAACCGGGCTGGATACAAAAACGCGGCGGCGTATGCTCGATGACCTCGGCAAGCTCAACCAGCTTAACCTCAACAAATTCGGCGACCCGGAAATTGCCACACGCATTGCGCAATACGAGATGGCCTACCGCATGCAAACCAGCGTGCCGGAACTTCTGGACACCTCCAAGGAGCCCGAGCGCGTGACCAAGGCTTACGGGCCGGATGTTGCCAAGCGCGGGACGTTCGCGGCGAATTGCCTGTTGGCGCGACGCCTTTGCGAGCGCGGAGTGCGCTTCGTGCAACTCTTTCATCGCGGCTGGGATCAGCACCGGAACCTGCCCACCGATTTGCCGAAGATGACGCGTGCCACCGACCAACCGACCGCGGCGTTGCTCAATGACCTCAAGGAACGCGGCCTACTCAA
>PBOM01000085.1 GCA_002724355.1 Actinomycetota bacterium
CTACGACAGCAAAGATTCGGTAGGTAGTTCTCCAGCTATATAGATCAATAAGTCGTGCTGCTAGTGGGTTCATTACCAGCGTCCCAACCCCAATACCTGCAACTGAGATGCCCACTGCTGTTGCCCGGGATTTTTCGAACCATCCGCCGACGTGGGCGACCATCGGAATATAGGCACATGCGGCTGCAATACCGGCGCCTACGCCGAACGTGACATACCCAATACCTATTGAGTTCACGTTGCTTGTGGCCCAAAGCCCAACGAAAAGCGCTACCGCTCCTGCCGCTAAGACTGGTCGAGGCCCGTACCGATCTGAGAGTCGACTCGTGATGAGACTCAACCAAAAAAACGAGAAAGTGGTGAGCCCAAAGATGACCGCTGTAGAACCTTTACCAGTTCCGAAGTCGTCTGCCATTGATTGGAAAAAGGCACCGAAGCTATAGACGGTGCCCAGGGCTACGGCTGAGGAGAAGAATGTGGCAACGACAGTGAGCCACGCGCGAGGCGAATCAATTAACTGTCGGTCGCTCATATTTCCTACTTCACACAGTTCATTTCTTACTCGGTGTCGATAACTCGAAATCCTTCGGCGAGGGTGTTGGGTGGCATCTCCGCTGTAGCTGCCACACCTGATGCCCATTCCCGTAGCAGATCATCTAGTCCTTCAATGCGATCAGTTTGACTTGAATGGCATCGCAATGCTTTGACTTTCTCTTCAAAGGTAGCCGTGATGTCAACGTGCATCATTGTTCCTTGTGGTGCGGCCATCCACATCATCCAAACTTGATTGACCGTGTGAGGTTGGTGACCCTCAGCCAAAAGTTCCGGGTGAGACCTGGGGTTTCGAGCATCGGGATATACAGCTGCCATCGTCGCCCAAGCTGTCGCTAGATGGTCGGGGTGTGATCCATATATTCGGTCCCAATTCGCTTCCGTGGGCTGGGTCACCACCACATCTGGTCGAACGATTCGGATTACGCGCGAGATGTCACGTCGCAGGTCGAGACTGTTCACAACTCGCCCATCGGGGTAGTTCAGCCAATGAAGGTCCTCTACTCCTACTGCTAACGCCGCCGCCGTCTGTTCTTCTTTTCGTAACGCGGCCAGCTCATCTTGATTCAGCGGCAAGTCGTCACCGCCCGCTTCACCACTCGTCACTAGGCAATAAGACACCTGCGATCCAGCCTTCACTAGCGCAGCCATAGTTCCAGCAGTACCGAAGTCGACATCATCAGGGTGAGCAACGACAACCAAGACTCGCGAGGGCGCGCGAGCTTCCCCATCTGCAGTTGGGATAGTTCCCGTCACAACGCTATGCGGCGTCCGCGTCGTCGCGCTGCGGTGAGTCTGCCACGAGCGCTTGTGCCCTAGCGATATAGCCCGACGCTGTTTCGACCCAACGCTGATACCCAGCGAGGTCACCAGTTCGAAGCGCCGCATCAGCACGATTGAACGCGTCTTGTGCAAGAGCTAACAGTTGTTCAACTGAATACTGCCCAGTGTCTTCTTCATCCTGGGGACTATCGGTGGAATCTTCTGGTGCGTCATCTTGAGGCGTCGCAGACTCCGATGTCACTTCTGAAAGATCGCTTTCAAGATCCACGTTTAATCCAGGGATAGCTCTAGCCAAAGCAGCTTCAAAACTGTCGGCGATAACTACCTCAGGGCCAACACCCACAATCACCAACTGCAATTCAGGGACCGCCGTTGTGCCCGTAGCTTCGATGTATAAAGGCCGCACATAAAGCAAAGAGTTTTCTACGGGGATGAGTAGCAGGTTGCCAGGTACAACTGTCGACCCGTTCTGGTTTAGCAAAGTAACGCGTTCAGAAATTTCCTCTTCAGTTTGAATATTGGAGTTGAACAACGCGGGTCCATCGACAGGGGTGGAGGAACGAATTTCGTAGACCTCAATTTGGCCATATCGCTCTGGGTCGTTGTGAACAACCATGAAACCTTCAAGGTTTTTACGCGAATCGTCATCAGAGAAGGGCACGAACGGCCGGAAGATAACAAACGACTCGTCATCATCACCCGGCAGTCGCATAAGCAGGTATTGGGGTGCTATGCGAACTTCGGAACTGCTGATGATGTTTCCTGAAGCATCGATAACAGATTCCACGGCTGTTTGCCCGATGGAGTTACCTGGATCTTGCGCGACACTCCAGGCGCCAGCTGCGTCGTAGAACTCTGAGGCTTCAGTGATTCGGTACCGTCCCCACATGTCCGTTTGCATCCGGAATAGATCTTCGGGGTAACGGAAATGTTCCGCTAGTTCTTGAGGCGGAGCAGCGTCGGTGAACAAGTCAGGGAATTGCTGGCGATATGACTTCGCTATCGGGTCCCGGTCATCAACGATGTAGAACTCGGGGGTGCCGTCATATGCGTCTATGACAACTTTTACCGAATTTCGGACATAGTTCACTGAAGATCGAAGGTCACCTGATCTGACTGCCCTTGGGTTGACTCGTTGGGCATAGGGGAACATGTCAGTGGACGTATATGCGTCGAGAATCCAGGTCACTTTGCCGTCAATGACTGCGGGGTAGGGATCCCTATCGAACTTGAGAAATGGGGAGATAGTTTTAGCCCGGTCCACTACATCGCGCTTGTACAGAATTCGGCTGTCTGATCCCAGTTCACCGGAGACCACAAGATTGGGTTCAGCGAAACGAAGAGCAAACGCGAGCTTCCGAGGGAGCGAATTAATGTTGACCCCGTCGGCTCCGTCGTACCGAGTGACTTCTGTCCGGTCGTCGCTGTCTTGAAAGTCGACTTCGTCGCGTGTGGCGCCAACAATGGCATAACCCTTCAGTCCTTCACCGACATATAGACCTGGAAGGTCGACATCAAGGCTTGAAGCACCGGGGCGGGCAGCGACGGGTATATCCGCTAACGCGTAGTCTGGCCGGCCGTTGGCGTCGATTGCATTGGCGGGTGCAGCGGCAATTCCGTAGCCGTGGGTGAAGGCGATATGTTCAGACTCCCAGGAGCTATTCGGAAGATCTGTTTGTTTTAGTTCTCGGGCGGCAAGAACCACTTGGGTGGTGCGTCCGTCGATCTCATAACGGTCAACGTCAATGTCTCGAAAGTCATAGAAACTCTTGATGCCCTGCGTCTGTTGGAAAGTGTCCCGCATCACAGCTGGATCAAGCAGACGCACGTTGCGAACGGTCGCCATATTTTCTTCTATTTCTGTAGCTGTGAGGGTGGGCTCATAATTGAAATTTCGAGGAGTCACGTCTGCTAGACCCATCGCTATTCGGGTCATTTCAATGTTGCGTTCGATATAGGGAGCCTCTTTGGTTGATTCTGAGGGCTCTACTTGGAATCGTTGAACCAGCGCCGGATATATGGTCCCAGCGAGACTGGCGACTAACGCCCATAGGCCCACTGCGATAATCGGGTAGGTAAAGCCGCGACGCCAGATGTTGAAAATAAGTAATCCGAAACAGAACACACTCACAATCATCAGAAGCTGGAGCGCTGGCAGTTGGGCTTTGATGTCGGTGTAGGTCGCACCCGTGACAAAGCCGCGTTCAGACAGTGTCAGTTCGTAGCGGTCCAGGTAATAGCCAACGCCCTTAACCAACGCAAGCAAACCCAACAGCAAGGACAGATGAGCTTTTACCTGGGGTGTCACCCGGGATCCAGGTTGTCCCTGAATACGTATTCCGCCATTGAGATAGTGCTCGATGGTTGTAACGACGAAAATGACGAGAATCGCCGCGAAAGCCCAGTTGACCACAAACGTTAGGAATGGGAGCTGGAAGACATAGAAGCCGACATCGATGCCAAATTGTTGATCCACGATTCCGAAATCAACGCGGTTTGTGAAAAATAGCCAGCTTTGCCATTGAGAAGAGACGCCGGCCCCTACCAGGAGCGCAAACAGAAGCGAGATCACGCTTCTGATGAGAATCGCTCGTCGTCCGATGAACTGCCGCCACCGTCTGGAGAGTTCGTCTTCTGGTCCGGGTAAAGGGATTGTGGGTGCGAGGCGGTCAGCAATAAATAGATTCAGCCATAGGGCAACGAAAAAAATGGCTGTGAACAGCAGGCCGAGGCCAATCTTCGCCCACAGCACCGACGTCCACACTGATGACAGTGCCAGGCTGTCAAACCAGAGATAATCAGTCCAAAACCCGGCCAAACCTCTAATCGATGTAAAAAACAAAAAGATGGCAAGTCCGCCAAAGCCGAGAAGTACTCGGCCCTTGCTGGTCCGTCGACGACGAGATTTCATTTCTTCAGATGGTCGCATATACCTGCAAGGTTACTGGCCTATTGGCACTACCAGACTGCGACATCCTTGACTAATGGGAGGAAGTAGGTGACCTGAGGGAAACTCTTGGCCTTTTCGCCGTGCAACTGAAGATGCGTTGTCGTGGCATGCGGTTCCGCAGCATCCATCGTGTGGCGTTTCCCACGCGATCTGCTCGTCCGCGGAGATCGTTGCATAGAGCCCTAGAGCGAACGCCTCGGCGATTGCGTCAGTGGCGATTAAGTCAACTGCCGATTTTTTCCACTCGCGATACACAGCACGTAAGCGGGTTTCAATTGCGACTTCGTCATCTAAGTGCGCCATGAGACGATTGCGTAACCAATCCCCCGCCGCTCGTGCAGTCTTGTTGGGTATTCCGTCGACATTTACCTTCACGCCACCTGCGCCGAACTTGGCGGCGGCCGCTACGAAAGGCGTTAGTCCTTCGATTAGTTCGTCGTCCATAGCCCTGGGTACTAGATGAGACACTTCAAACGTATTTTGGTTTGAACTTTTCAATTCCGGCAATAGGGCTTCGAGTCGCGCGGCTAGGTTCCTTTTGAGTTGACCTACTGCGGGTCGTGATAGTTCCGACACGGTGCTACGTAGACGGTCATGGTGGTCGACAATTGCTTCAGCTTCTCCGTGGAGCGACTCATATGGGGATTGTGGGATCACCGGAATTTCACCAGTTCGAATCAGAACCTCTCGAGCCCATTCGACATCTTCAAGTTGTGGCTCGCCTAAGCGAGCAAATAGTTCGTCGATGACGGCACGTCTACGAGGTGGTGCAGCGCTCGGGAAGGGAAGAACCGCTTGCGGAGTGATCGGTTCATTTTCGTCAGCGTGGTGATCTTGGAACCAATCTTCGTTTTCGCCGTCTGCGTCTTCGCGCTCTAGCGTAATTCGATGAGATTGCAGGTCAATGACGGTTCCGGGACCCACGGATGCAGCGTTTTCGGTTGAGTTTGCTTCCTGTAAGTCCGAAGAATTTTGGTTCATCGTGGCGGCGACGTCTTGGATGGAACGCGCAGCTGCGAGTTCATTCCGTAAGCGATGCATTTCCTGACTGACATGTTGCAGAAATGTCTTTACTTCGTCGATTGAGTAGCCACGGAACACATGGGTGAATTCGGCGGTAGCTACCGCATCGGGATCAACTCCTGACGCCCCTTCGGCGTACTGCGCCATGACGACCGAGGGTACCGATCCTTGGTGTTCTGGCGTGGATGGTCACCCGAAAATCGTTGGCTGGGTTAGCTCTGGATCTCGATACCGGTTACATCGCCACCTAGTGATTCGAGTTTCGCTAAGGCCTGGTCAAGGTTGTCTACCCCCACCACGTCAATCATGTCTCCCAGAACTGCGGTGGCTTGATCTACTTGGGTAGCCGGGACAAGGAATAAATCAGCTCCACTTCGCATCACGCTATGACTTTTTTGTTCGACACCACCTACCGGACCTACGTTTCCCAGGGGATCAACGGTTCCAGTGGCTACAACGTTTAATCCAGCAAGGAGCTCTCCGGGAAGTAACTGTTCGAGTAACGCCAACGTGAGGCTAAGTCCTGCTGACGGACCTCCAACTCGTTCGACCGCAAACTCGATCTCGAACGGCAACTCGGCCATTTCTGCGTATGTGCTAATTGACACCCCGAGGAACGCGTTGCCTTTTCTTTCAGCGAGAGAAACCGTTTCTTTTCGAATGCTTCCATCTATTTGCATAACAGAGAAGGAGAATTTGTCCCCTGGAGATTTACTTTGTACGGCTGTGCTGAGGTCGCGCGCAGTAACAACTGGTGTGTTTTCCGCTTCAACGATCACATCACCTTGATAAAGGACTCGATCTGCGGGAGTTTCGGGAACAACTTGAAGGACAAGTGCGCCTGCTTCAGATATGACGTCATAGCCAATTCGCTCTAACGCGACTCGAGTCGCCACATCAAGACTTCTCGCCATTTGCTCCCTGCCGAGGGTTCGGTTCTGTTCGATCGTCCGATTTCCTAGGATTTCTTGCCGATCGGAAATCTCTATCGAGTCATCAAGCCAACCGCCCACCATTTCTAGTAGCGACGGCTGAAGGTTCGATTTGACCGTCACCATTTCGATGCTCCCGTCAGCGTCGTAGGTCTTTGAGTCCTGCACTTGCAGCATTGGTTCAATATCTCGGGTGGTGCCAGGGCTGGTAAGAACCTTTGAGGTGATAGTTATTCGATCTAGAGCGAGCACGGTCACCATGGCTAATGAAGCAAGACCAACGATGATGAGCGCCCAAGTTGGCACTCGAGGTGGTGGCGACACCTCTCTAGCATCATGGCCAGTATCCTCGTTCTCGGTGAGCTCAGACATCGGTTACAAGCGTGCCACGCTACACAGTGGTGGGTGCACGCGGCTCGGGTGAATTTCATGAACGAAAGAGAACGCGATGGAGACCCAACTGCAGCATTAGACGCAATGTCGTCCGCTACGTCAGGTGATGACCTCTATCCAGAGCACACAGAAACGGTCCCCGAGTCAGCCTCACAAGCCCGATCTCACTTCAATGACCCTCGACAAATTCTCCCCGTTCAGACCTATAAGGGCGCTTCGTTGTGGCGGAAGCTGGTGGCTGTTCTTGGGCTGGGCGCTTTCACTGTGTTGGGTGGTTTAGCCATCACTCTTATTGTGGGCATTATCGCGATCGTCGGTGCGTTGGTAGTTCAGGCAGCAATCAGTTGACAGATAACGAACTTCGCGAAAAGAGAGTTCAGGCCGCTATGGCCGGTCATCTAGGTGACGAGGCTTCAGCACGGGCGTCTTTAATCAGTGGGGATTCGTCTACGCGTCGGTTGGCGATTGGCGCGCTCGAGCGTCTGAACTCTTTGACGACTTCAGAGTTGCAGGCAGCGCTTGACGATCCGAGTTCCTCGGTGCGAAGGAAAGCACTCGAAATCACTGCTAAACGTTCAGATGTTTATGCCAGACATCACTTGTCTGATCCCATTCCTTCGGTCGCCGAGACAGCAGCATTCGCTGTCGGTGAGCAATTAGATGTAGCCGCGACAGAACTCTTAATATTGATGGCTCAACGACATGAAGATGCTCTATGTAGGGAAAGTGCAATAGCTGCCTTAGGAGCTTTGGTTGCCTCAGCTGAGATTCATCGTGTGGCGATCTTGGATTGTCTTTTGGACGCGATGAACGACAAACCTCAAGTTCGGCGTCGCGCTGTTCTTGGGCTTTCCCAGTTCGAGGAACCGCAGGCGCAGCAAATGGTGGAGCAAGCGTTACTCGACAAGGACCGGCAGGTTCGATCAGTAGCGGCTGATTTACTTGGGGTCGTGGCGGATTAGTTAGCTAATGCGTCAACGTTCTCCGTTGCTAACTGTCTTTCAAGCTGCCACCCTCGCTGGTCGGCGACTTCATCCTGATTGTTGTTCAGCCAGATATTGAAGCTGCGGGGCCGCGAACCTTGTTCAGCTAGGCCCAGCATGTCAATGCCTTCTTGTGTCTCATTCGCCGCGAAAATGGTCGGTCGTCTGAGGTCACCTTCGGCCACGGCTTGTTCGAGGAGTTGATGCAGTCGTATTTGGGATACATAACCATCGCGGACTCTGGTGTCAGGTTCCACGTCGGGGGCGTGGCGTAACAAGGCGGCCAAAAAGAGTCTCATTCCTTCGGAAGAGTCGACGTCCCATGCTGGTCCGGAGTCAAGATAAGCGAATTGCAGGTCGGTTCTTCCTATCAGCGCCACTGAGCCTGCTCGGACATAGATTTCGCGGTTCGCAGGTAGCGAGTCAATGACTTCGCTTTGGAAATTCTCAGCTACCTCTAGGAGAACCATCTCGCACGCGGCCGCTGATGTCGCGGAGTTGAGGTCTTCTCCTAGCTCAATGAGCGTCACGTTTAGTGCTTGTGTGATCTCAGCAGCGCGCATCGATGCATTGCGGGTCGCGATACCTAAAGGTGAACCATCAGTAATGACACACCAATTGGATAAGGCTTCATTTTCGAGAAGGGCCAGTACAACAGCCTCAATTGGGGGAACGTGGGTGAGGAAACGTGGGTCGTACTCCCAGTCCAGTGTGGAAGTCGGAACCACTCCTAGGGCTTGCTGCTCGACTAGGAAGGGGTGCACTGCCCCTGTCGCGGTTTCATTAACAAAGGTTAGGGCAATGACTTTTTCTAAGAGGTCCGGCACTGCCTGTTCTGCAATTTGGGGGTCGCCGCGATGATCGAGAATGTCTAATTCCACGACGTATCTTCCGCCCACCCCTCCCTGCGTGTTGACGTCTGACCAGTAGGTCTCGACTCCGGTGAGGCGAGCTCTATCAAGCGCTCCACCTGGTCCCGTCATGTCGGCGATTACCCCAAGGCGAACGACGTTGCCATCGAAGCCAACTGATCGCTCCACTGACGGCGTACGTTCTCCTTCCAGTTCAGAAAGACCGTCACGTTCGTCAGAGCACGCAGCGGTAACTGACATTGATAGAACCAGTGGTGCGGTGAGGACGGTTAACAGTTTTCGACCAAGCACGTTCCCATCACCGACGTTCGCCGTAGGTGTTAAATGATGACGAAAGGTCGTCAAAATTCTCTAGTGCTCGGCCAGCTCCCAAGACAACCGCTTCCATGGGGGTTCGAACGGTTCGTACTGGAACCCGCGCATCGTTCTCTAAGCGTTGGGCTAGCCCTTTTAGGAGACCCCCTCCGCCTACCAGATGAACGCCGTGGACCAGGAGGTCTTGAGAGAGTTCGGGTGGCGCTTGACTCAGACAATCAATAACTGAGTCCACTACCGATTGGACGGGTTCTTCCAAAGCCGATCGGACTTGATCAGGGGTCAATATGAAGGTTCTAGGTAGACCAGTGGTGAGGTCGCGCCCTTTGACTTCAGCGTCGAATTCGTCTTCGACGGCCCATGCGGATCCGATTTGCACCTTGATTTCTTCAGCTGTCCGTTCTCCTATGGCGACTCCGTGAACACGTCGCGCGTAGTTCTGTAGCGCTGCATCAAAATCGAACGAGCCAACCCTTATAGCTTTGAGCGAAACGATGCCACCCATTGAAACCATCGCAGTCTCGGCTGTGCCGCCACCGACATCGATGACCATATTTCCGACCGGTTCATGAATGGGTAGACCTGATCCGATAGCGGCCGCCATGGGTTGGTCGATGAGGCGAACATCGCTTGCACCCGCTCTACGAGCAGCGTCGGTTACCGCGCGTCGTTCAACAGGTGTGATGACTGACGGAACGCATACCACGACGCGTGTCTTGCCGAATCGTCCTACTCCTACTTGTTGAAGGATCAGTCTGATCATCCGCTGCGTAGTGTCGAAATCGGTAATCGCTCCTTTTCGGAGAGGACGCACTGCGACAATGTACGAAGGTGTTCTGCCGATCATCTGCCAGGCTTCACGTCCAACCGCTAGAACATCTCCGGTTTGCTCATTCATAGCGATAACTGACGGCTCGTTCAAAACGATGCCGCGTCCACGTTCGTACACCAACGTATTGGCGGTGCCGAGGTCAATCGCTAGGTCACGTGCCAGCGGAACGTCTCCTATCGCGATCTGTTAAGCGTTCATGCTTGGTGTCTTCAACATCGTCATCTGGTGCTATTGCATCTAAATGTTTACGAAAACTGTCGATGCTTGACTCCCATGGGGTTTTCTTACGACCGCTAATCGCTAGACAGAGCATCCCTAAAAGGGTGATCGCCGCGGCAAGCCCGAGAAAGGCAAGAGGACTCATTGGGGGTTCTCTTCAACGGGTTGCAAAGATCCCACGTCGGTGATGTCTTGCGCGGCAAGCGCCCAATCTTCTCCGTCTTTCCATACCTCCCGTTTCCAAATGGGCACGGTGGCTTTAAGGGTGTCTATGCCAAACCTTGCTGCTTCGAAGGCTTCGGGGCGGTGTGGGGAAGACACTGCTACCACAACTGAACTCTCGCCTATAGCAAGCGGCCCGGTGCGATGAGCCAACACGACGCGTTTAATGTCCGGCCATAACTTCCGCATCTCGGTGACTATTGCCTCTAAACGAGGTTCAACATGTTCTTCGTAGGCCTCATATTCGAGAAGTGACACGTCGTCGCGGCCTTCAGCGTGGTCCCGCGCTGTTCCTGAAAAGAGCACCACGGCACCACACGACGGGTGGAGGCACCAATCATAAATTTCGCCGATCTGGAGCTCATCGGCGGTCAATACAACCCATGAGTCAACGTTTTGTGGAGGTAGCACATGTTTATGGTACGCCCATAAACGCCCACGTCCCTATCGCTTCGGGGGGTCGCGGATAATAATGCGCATTGGGTCGGTACGTTTTGGGGTGTGGACTCACGCGACGATGCCGAGCAGAATCCAGACGAGCCCTCCGAGCGTGATATTTCTGCTGGGTCCGCCGACCCTTTTTTTTCGGAAGAGTGGCGCTTAGGAAGCTCGATTGATTGGTCTCAAATTCCAGACGACCCCGACACCAGCATTGAGGAAAATCCGACCAGCAAGTATGCGTTACATCCCGACGATCGAATCTGGCGTCATCCAAGCGAACTCCAATACTTGGCGCCGGACGCTAGAGCATTAGGGCAACGGTCCAGCACTCGCAGATTGATCGGCTCAGGTTTGGTTGGCGCAATCATTGGGGCAGTGGTGGCCGCATTGGTTGTCGGCAACATGTTGTCAGGTTCAGACCCTGTGATCGAACGAGTTGTAGAGCGAGAAATCACTACTGCGAATGTCGCGGCAGTAACGCAAAGCGGTGCCAGAGCTTTAGAGGTTGCAGACATTGCCGCTGTGGTGACCCCAAGTGTCGTGCGGGTCGAAGTGCTTCGCTACGGCCAAGTAACAGGCACCGGTTCCGGCGTTATCTTTCGTGATGACGGTCATCTGATAACAAACACCCACGTCGTCGACAGTGGAGATAGCTTTCAGATTGTTCTCGCTGACGGCACTATTTTTGATGTCGAACTGGTTGGTATGGACCGGCGAACTGATGTCGCCGTGCTGCGACCTGCAGGTGACGTTCAAGCTTCCTTTACACCTGCGACCCTTGGACACGCAGATAATCTCCGCGCTGGGGAAACCGCTATCGCGATCGGATCACCTTTGAGTCTGCGTGGTGGACCGACCGTGACCGTGGGTGTCATAAGTGCCACTAATAGACGTCTTCAGTCACCACAAGGCGACTGGTTGTACGAGTTAGTGCAGACTGATGCGCCTATCTCTCCTGGATCTTCAGGCGGCGCTTTAGTGGATTCTCGGGGGGCGGTGGTAGGCATCACTACCGTTATCGCTGTCACCGATGTTGGTGCCGAGGGCTTGGGTTTCGCGACTCCTATAGAAATTGCACGTGATGTCGCTAACGACATCATGCAATGGGGTCGACCTCGTCATGGAAGACTCGGTATCCGCGGTTCCGATGCTCAGTCAGGTTTCCTTCCGCCAAGTCACTCTGCAGGCGTGCTGGTTCAATCGGTAGATTCGGGTGGCCCAGCGGCCGCTGCAGGGCTACAAGTGGGCGATGTGGTGGTCGAATTGAATGGTGCGCCTGTCGCTGACATGGGAGCACTGATAGTCGACGCTCGAATGCTGGAGCCAGGAGACGAAGCTTCTCTTCGAGTCTGGCGGGGCGAAAAGTTGATGCTTGTAAGTGTCAAGGTGGGGGAACTGGATTAGTTATCTCCAGATCTTGTTACTCGTCTCAGCCAGGCGACAGCCGCGTAGAGCAAGCCAATAATTGATGTAGCGCCGAGTGCTAGCGACACATTCTGTCGTTGTTTCGCATTCATCGAATCCCAGGGCATGCCAGCATCCGCGGCAACAAATACTTGATCATTGCCGTAACGGGGAACCCAACCTGTTGAACGAAGTCGGTCGTTGGCCACTACCCACGGGTAGCGGGTATAAGGAAGCAATCCAGTGGGTGCTTGGTGCCCAACTCGTCGCGCTACATATCGATCTAGTCGGCCAGGAAGTGGTACTGGGAGCCGGATAATGGGTCGAGCTCCGACAAGTTCTCTAACTTCTTTTGCTGTAAGCCATCCGTCGGGGGCAACGTTAAATACGCCTGAGTAGTCAAGTTGAGCAACGGTAGCGACTGCTGTAGCAAGGTCGTCTAAATGAACAAATTGTTGAGGCGGGTCATCTCGACGGGTGCGTATTGGAGCCGCTGCTAACAACGCTTCGCCGATAAGCCCTGTCGCATTCGGTGATGCGACTGCGGTCGGACGCAATATGGTCACCCGGCGATTTGGATCTATGTCAGCCCATTCGAGTGCTGTGCGTTCCGCGTCGGCCTGATGTACGGCGAATGCTGACTCAGGGTTAGGACGCACTGGCGCGTCCTCAGATATGGGAACCGAGTTGTTGGGCCACGCGCCATACACCATCGCGCTTGACACGACTACTAGTTGAGAAACCTCTGCTTCGTTGGCTAGTTGCAGCAAGCTGATCAAATTTCTTTGGTCAGATTCATCGGAGAATGCAAGGTGGACAAGGCACTGGACGTCGGTCAACGATGCTTCATCGAGCCCATATGTGAAGCTGGTGACCTGGTCGAATATTTGAGACAAGGCTTCAGCTATTCGGGACCGCAAAGCCCCATCTGCACCGGAGATAGCAACTGTGGTCATTGATACTTTCTCGCTCCGCTACATGAAGTGGTTGGGGGTCTGAGGTGACGTTCCACTCGCACCGGCCTACGATGCGAATGTGGCTACTGACGATCCCTTCGAAGAGGATAATCCTTTCGGAGGTCTTCCGTTTTTGGGGGATCTCGGAAAGATCTTCAATCACCAGGGGCCCATAGCTTGGGATGTGGCTCGACAGTTCGCCTATCAGATAGCTACAGATGGGGCATCGGAGACAAATGTCGATCCCTTACATCGCATCAAGCTAGGTGAATTCGCGAGGGTCGCAGAGCTGCAGGTTGCGAACGTCACCTCACTAGATGTCGCTAGCTCAGGTCAACCCATATCGGTTGAGGCTGTGACGAAAGCGCAATGGGCGTCTGCGACCCTTGACGCATACCGTCCACTGCTCGATCGTCTTGCTGGGCGTCTCGCTCAGGGCGGTCCACCTCCTGAAGTTTCAGAAGCTGACGCACAAATCCTTGATGGTCTTCTGAGGGCGTTGAATCCGATGATGATGGCCATGAGCGCTGGTTCTATTGCCGGGCATTTGGCTACTAAAGCATTCGGGAACTACGTGTTACCTATCCCCCGACCCGATGATCGCATTTTGATCGTTGTCGACAACGTTGATGCCTTCGCTGAGGAATGGTCTCTACCCGCTGAGGATGTTCACTTGTGGGTGTGCATTAGCGAACTTGCGACGCACAGTGTGTTGTCGGTAGGTCACGTGAAAGCAGCTTTTGAGCGCCTGTTGAACAGTTACGTTGATGGTTTTCA
>PBOM01000086.1 GCA_002724355.1 Actinomycetota bacterium
CCAACGATGCTGTACAACGGCTTTGGGGATCACAACATCCAAGGCATTGGCGATAAGCACGTGCCTTTAATACACAATGTGACAAACACCGATCTGGTCGTAGGAATTTCTGACACCGCAACCGATCAACTCGATGTTGCATTCAACAACCCCGGTGGTCTTCGGGCCTTGGAGCGCTTAGGAGTAAATTCTGATCTTGCGTTGATGCTCACCAATCTCGGTTACTCGTCCATTTGCAACGTCCTGGCGGCAATCAAGGCAGCCAAACATTGGGATCTAGGGCCAGATGACATGATCGTCACAGTCGCCACGGATGGTTCTGAGTTGTACAACTCAGAGCGAGAAAAAGTGATGCGACGTGACTACCCCGAAGGATTTGATGATGTCGAAGGTGAAGACGCTATCGCTCAGCATCTCGCTGACATCACTACTGACGACGTACTCGATATGGACGAAACAAATAGGAATCGCGTATTCAATCTCGGGTATTTCACCTGGGTTGAACAACAGGGTATTTCGGTCGAAGATTTTGAACGGCGCCGAAATCAAAGCTGGTGGAACGATCTGCGGCCGCTGATTGATGGCTGGGACAGCCGTATCGACGAATTCAACGAAGCAACCGGGGCAAAGCACCTCAAGTGACGTGACCGAGACAAATCCTTTTATCGCGTACCGCGAGCGTCTCGACTCGTACAACAACGCAATCCTCAGCGGTTGGAGTGACCAACAATTTGTGGACTTGGTGAGTCGGCTAGATCAGGAAATAGCACTCATTGACGGCAGCGGATTTTCAATAACACCTGTTCTTGATGGGTCAGAGCTAGCTAAGGCCCTCGGTCTTGAAGTTGAACTGAAGATAAAGGTAGAGATCGATTCGGTGGGAGGGTCACACAAAGCAAGGCATTTATTTGGAGTTGCATTGCATTTGGCGATTGCGGAAGACACCAAAGAAGCTCAACCGCTGGCAATTGCCAGTTGCGGTAACGCAGCAATAGCAGCGGCCATTGTGGCCAAAGCAATCAACCGGCCAATAGAAGTTTTTGTGCCAGCTTGGGCGGAAAAATCGGCGCTTGCGACACTGCAAGACTTGGGAGCTCAAATTCAGGTGTGCGAGTCAAATCCGAACGAGTTAGGCGATCCTTGTTACGCACGTTTCATTACTCAGATACAAAAGGGTTCACGGCCTTTTGGCGTGCAGGGAGTTAACACTCCCTCGACTTTTGACGGGGGACGCACATTGGGATGGGAGCTCAGAGACCAGGTCGAAGACCTTGAGCGTGTTTTTGTGCAAGTTGGTGGAGGTGCCCTGGGAACTGCAACTGGAAGGGCTTTACCGAACGTAGCGCTCTATCCGGTTCAAGTTGCTGGGTGCGCTCCACTCAAACGCGCTTGGGATTTGTTGGCACCGAAATTTGACCTTGAAAGGGGTCGGGCTAACCCTGAGGAGTTCATGTGGCCATGGGATCAGCCCTCAAGCGCTGCTTCAGGCTTGCTTGATGATGTCACCTATGACTGGCTCCCATTGTTAGAGGCGACAATAGAAAGCGGAGGAGCACCTGTCGTTGTTCCTGAAACCACACTTATTGAAACTCATCAAGTTGCCACTAGCGTTACTGGATTAAATGTGTCGCCCACCGGGGTAGCGGGGCTGGCTGGTTTAGTGGAGGCTTCCGTTGAGGACGGATCAGTAGTTGGGGTTTTGTTCACAGGTATCGACCGTGAAAATGAGGTATCGGCGTGAATTTCGAAGAGATCCAAATAAATGGACATGCAGGGACCCTTCATCTTCGCTTGTGGAGTCCTTCGGGAAAACCGCGTGCACTTGTGTTGATTCTTCATGGCTACGCGGAGTACGGCGGGCGCTACGCGCATGTGGCCGAGGCGCTAGTGGAGAACGGGCTAGCGGTTCTAGCTCCAGACCATGTCGGTCATGGGCTGTCGGAGGGCGAACGTGCACTCATCACCGATTTCGGTCTCGTTGTAGATGACTTAGGAGCTACGGCGGCGACGGCAGGTGAACATTTACCAGGTCAGCTGCCTTTAATTCTGGTGGGTCATTCAATGGGTGGTCTATTGGCAGCTCGTTTTGTACAACGTTGGCCGGAACGAGCGGCAGAGGCAGCATTTTTTGGGGCGGTGATAGGTGACTGGAAATGGGCTCGTGAAGTTCTTTCGCTGCCGGAACTACCTCCTGAAGATTCAGATCCCTTAGGCATGTCTCGAGATTTGGAAGTGTGCGCTGCATATGACGCTGATCCGCTCGTATATCGGGGCTTATACAAACGAGCGCTTCTTGAGGCAGAGGTAATCGCTCTAGATCAATTCCGGGAAGAGATCGACAACATTCGGATCCCGGTGGGGTTCTTCCACGGCACCGCTGACCCATTTGTCCCTTATGGCGACTCTCTCCAAGCAATTGAGGACATGCCCAGCCCAACAAAGACGATCAAGCTTTACAACGGGGCCAAGCACGAGCTTTTGAACGAGATCAATAAGGAAGAAGTTATTGGCGATCTTCAAAGCTGGGTGGACGACATTCTCAGAGACCTGAAAGAAACGTCGACATGAATCTAGAAGCGGGACTTCTTCATGAGTCTCAGCGACTGGGGACACAGATCGAGAGGGTCTTAAAGCCGGCGAGTTGGGCAGAAGCACTTGATATGTACGCTGCCTTTCCTGATGCGCGTCCACTCGCAGGTGCCACCGATCTTGTCTTGGAACTTCATCGCCAAAATGATGAACCAGGTGACCGTAAGGCTGTTCTCTTAGATCTATGGGGTCTCTCCTAATGCACTCAAATCGATATCAACGACAGCGAGATCGAAATTGGATGTTCGGTAACGCACAACCAAGTAATTAACTCAACAGGTTTGGATCCCGCATTTGATTTGTTACGGATGGCATGTTTGGAGATTGGATCAGCACAACTTCGCAACCGAGCAACGGTTGTAGGCAATATTGTGACCGCTAGTCCTGCTAACGACACTATTTCGGCGCTTGTCGCTCTTGACGCGAAAGTCATCATCGATTCATCAGAGGGAAGCCGTGAAATTCCAATTCGCGACTTTTTTACCGGTTTTAGAAAAACTGTTCTTAATAGGTCCGAACTAGTCCGATCTATAAGGATGCCCCGGTGGAACAAGCACACCATCGGGACTTGGTTCAAAGTTGGGAACCGAAGCGCTCAGGCAATTTCAGTTGTGCATGCTGGAATTGTTCTCGAAATTGACGAGGTAACAGATGCGATTACGCGTGCCGACATAGCAATAGGCAGCGTTAGCGAAGTCGTTTCCGTCTCAGAAGCCCTCAGAGAATATTTAATTGGAAAGAAGCTGCGTGGAGCGACAGCAAAGGCCGCCGCTCAAGTTGCCGGAGAAGCCATCTCTCCTATCGACGATATACGCGGCACAGCGACATACCGTCAAGCCGTTACCAAGACTGCTATCCAACGGTCCCTAGTGGGACTGTCGGAAGGTTTTGTTCCAAGTCCTCAGGTTGCCCCGTTGCTTGGTTGGAACCTCGGTCAGTCCGTCCCAAGTCAGAGCGAAATATCCACTGTGTCAGAGATTGCTTGCGAGGTGAATGGGACTTCGGTTGCTGCCCCAATGGGCGCTAATTCCACTCTTCTTGGATGGCTTCGAGCAAACATCTCCACTGGCACAAAGGAGGGTTGCTCTGAGGGTGAATGTGGCGCGTGCACAGTTCAGTTGAACGGTTCGGCGGTGATGAGTTGCCTTACCCCGACAGCACAAGCTGACGGCGCGTCCGTCGTAACTATTGAGGGCCTTGCTACTGAGGAACAGCTTCACCCAGTTCAAGAACGTTTTCTAGAAGAGTTCGCTGTTCAATGCGGATTTTGCACACCTGGGTTTCTGGTTGCGGCCGCCACACTATTAGAGGAAAACAACAGCCCATCAGATGACGAAATTGAGTCAGCTCTGGCCGGAAATCTATGTCGATGCACCGGGTACTACTCGATAATTAAGTCACTTCGGCACAGCGATAAAACGGGTAGTGGTTCCTAATGACAGTCGGAACAGATCCAGCACGTGTCGATGCAGTCGACAAAGTCACTGGTCTAGCGTTATACCCAGCAGACCGAGTGCCAAACAACGCGCTACATGCCGTTGTCGTCTTTACTAATCAGCCACACGCCCGGTTGGTTTCCATAGATCTATCGAGGGCTATCGCATCGCCAGGTGTCGTAACGGTTGTTACAGCCGCCGATGTCCCGGTGAACGAATATGGGCTTACTTTATTTGATCAACCAGTATTCATTGGGCTCGACGACACTGGGCGCAGTTCGGTCCCATGTGACGTAAGCCGATGGGAAGCTGATCATCTTGTGGTGGTCGTCGCAGAGTCCCTAAGTAAAGCGCGACACGCGTCAGCACTAATCGATACCGAGTGGGAGCCATTACCAATGGCGAGTGACGTCGCTTCCGCAAAGACCGACGAAGTTTTAGTGCACCCGGGCTCTTCAACAAACACATACCACACCTTGCAAATTCGCAAAGGCGACACAGCTCAAGGTATGGAGGCTGCTGACGTAGTGATTGAGGGGACGTACGAGCTACCACATCAGGAACACGCCTACCTTCAAGTAGAGGCTGCCACAGCTTGGATAGACGAACAGGATCGCGTCACCGTCGAGACAAGTGGTCAATGGGTGCACGAGGATCGAGAGCAGATTGCTCATGCACTTGCTGTGGATGAAGAAAAGGTTCGTGTCAGATATGCCGCTATCGGAGGCGCGTTTGGCGGAAAAGAAGACATGAGTTTGCAGATCGTTATGGCAGTTACAGCCCACAAGTTGCATGCTTTGGGGATTAATCGACCTGTTCACTGTGGTTGGTCCCGAGAAGAATCAATCGTTGGTCACCACAAGCGGCATCGGGCCACCGTTACTGCCCGACTGGGCGCCACATCTGAAGGTGTGATTACCGCCGTTGAAGCTGATGTGTGGCTCGATGCTGGTGCCTACAACTACACATCTAACAAGGTTTTGGGAAATCTTCATTTGTCGGTAGCTGGTGCCTACAACGTTCCTAACGCTCGTATCGACAGTAGAGCTATCTACACCCATAGCGTTCCGGGTGGAGCGTTCCGCGGCTTTGGTGGTCCGCAGGGCGCGTTTGTCGCTGAATCACAGATGAACAAGCTGGCAAGCAAACTGGGGATGGATCCCATGGAGCTACGGGAACGCAACGCTCTTACTGACTTATCTGATGGCATTACTCAGTCAGGTCTGCCGGAGGGCGTCGGTGTCACAAGGGTGATAGATGCATGCGTTGAACGAGTGCCGCCCTCAGAAGATTTACCTAACCACCCTCCCTTTGCGCCGATCGCATCATTGCCTGCTGAAGCTACGCAACTCCGCCAAGGCCGCGGATACGCAGTCGGTATGAAAAATGTGGGATTTAGTTTCGGCTTTCCAGAAGCATGTGAAGCAGACGTCGTTTTCCACGGTGATGTAGACGATGAGCGCCCTAGTCGCGTTGAGCTTTTCCATAGTGCTGCTGAGGTAGGGCAAGGTGTTCACACGGCGCTAACCCAAATGGTTGCTGACGCGGTCGGTCTTGATTTCGAATGCGTC
>PBOM01000087.1 GCA_002724355.1 Actinomycetota bacterium
GGTTCGAACGGTTCCTCACAACCGATCTCGTGTTCACCGTCAACCGGATCGTACGAGAAGCCGTTGGATGAACCTACTGGGTTGACTACTACCTTGTAAATCGCTCCGTATGTAAACGGGTATTCAACTTTGAATTCACGTCCAGGTAGTACTGCTCCTTCAGATACGAGTTCACCGTTTTCATATATGAGGACTTCTCCGGCAATATCAGAATCCTCATTCGAAACTAAGATATGGAGACTCTCATCTGCGCAGAATTCGTTGAAATCTATCTCAGGTTCAAACACCGGACAGTCGACTTTGAATGGAAAGCCTTCTCCTGCGTATTCGACTTCAACGGTTGTATTCTCTCCTTCTGCAAAAAGGACACTGTTTTTGTCCTTTTCAAGAGTTTCAACCAGTTGGCTTATAGCTTCCCAATCTGGTTCTTGTTGCGTTTTGCTTATTGTGAGTTTCTGTCCTATATATATGCGGCTCGCATCTTCAATTCCGTTAGCGGCCATGAGTTCACTTGTTTTAATGCCGTGTTCTGCTGCTATCTCAGAAAGGGTGTCGCCAGATTCGACGACTACTTCAACTACAGAAACTGGGTTATGTGGAACTGAAGTGCTTTCTGTCGCCGACGAGGTTTGTGGGTTTATCTGACCCGGTATTTTAAGTGTCTGACCTATGTATATACGACTTGCGTTTTCTATCCCATTTACGGTCATGAGTTCACTTGTTTTAATGCCGTGTTCTGCTGCTATCTCAGAAAGGGTGTCACCAGATTCGATGACCACTTCAACTACAGAAACTAGATCTTGTGAACCTACATTTAGAGTTTGTTTGGTTATTTGTGATGCTTCTTGGGTAGCTTCCTTAACAGTTACCTGACTAAATGTCGCTGCATCAGGCTGAACTTCTGAAAGTGTTAACAAAACGATGTAGTCGTCATCATGTTCTACAAATAGTTCTATCTCCTTAGTTACTTTTGCATTAACTGTTTCAGGTCCACGGATTATCTCACCTAGTTTCTTTATGGTGAAATCGATATTCCATAAAGATTTCGAATTGTCTATTGTGAAAACACCTCTACCGGTTGCACAGTCAGGAACAAAAGTTACTTCTGGGTCAGGTGGAGGTTCGACTATACAGTCGAAAGGTTCTGGACCTATTACGGTTCCTTCTATAGTTCGCTCAGGATATGTGAGATCCGTGATTTTATATTCAAGTACCCAAACGGAGCCCTCTTCTAAGGGTATTTCCTCAAAAATTAAGAATCCGTCATCAAGTTCGTAGTACTGGTCTGATTCTGAAAATATGTTTCCTAGTCGTTGCGGGATTCCATCCACGTAGAGCGTGACTTCGATTCTTGCCGGACCGGCTGCTGGAAGGGGGTCGAGGTTCAATTGTTCAGCTGAATAATTCCTGATTTTTATCTCTAGAACTGGACATTTCACCAGAGCATCTAACGTAACTGAGAATGGCGGATCGCAGTAGGTTCCTGAATCGTTGGATGCAACCAGCTCAGGTCCGAGCAGTATTCCGTTGTGTTCGGCATACGCGGTCACCTTGACTTTCAAAACCCCAAGTGGTGGAGGTATAACTTTCTCATACTGTGCTGTATCTCCGGCTGCCACCAGCTGCTCACCTGACTGGTCTACCACTTTATTTTCAGAACCTTCAGACCCGTGGTAGACGTCTACGGCAAATGTTGTGGAAACCGATGAACCGCTGTTGTCAAGCGAAACTATGGCACTTTCTTCAGCACAGTCGATAGTGACTTCGACAACAGGTTCAAAGTAAAATGTTCCCACAATTCCTGCATCTGCCCTATGCACGGTCTTATTAGGTTCGAGTGTGAAAAGGTCCGATACTGCCGTTGTCACTTGTGGCTCGTCATCTTCTGAGAGCGGTGTTGCCATACCGAAAACTCTGGAAATGTTTTTCTGCTTTGTCTTTTTATGTTGCATCAAAAGGCGGAATATCATCGGATCTGTTTCCTTGATCCGTAGTAATGACTGATCTACGTTTTGAGTTGAGGTTTCGATAGTTATTTCTGTGACGTCAGAATCTATTTCTGAATCTGTTACCTCGTCTTCTAATCTCTTTGTGTAACCATATGGTGAAAAACCGGGCGGGAAGGAAAGAACAGTCGAGTAGTCGAATGTGGTTTTGTACTTCAGGTCGTTTCCGTCGTTGTCCTTGGCTGGCACATCGTTAATACGCCACTCGTAGTCGGTGGTACTCTCACCATCAGTTTGCACCACCCACGAACTGTCCCCATAATCTTCACAAACATCACCCTCCGAGTTCTTATACTCACTTTCAAGGGTGAGTGTTACTGTCACTCCTTTAAGATGTTCTTCTCCGGGTGTTCTGTCGCCTGATTTTTCCCAGTCAGCCCAGGCGTAGCCGTAAACAGTTCCAAACTCTTCAGGGAGACAAACGGGAATGTTTGCACAGTTCATTCCGTCATTCCAACCTGTTCCTTCAGTATCGAGAATTTTTCTCACTTGAACCTGAGATCCAGTGATGGTCTCAGGGTAGATCTCGTATATTCCTCCTGGGTTAAATCCGAGAATTATGCGACCATCAGTGTTCCAGGCAGCTCCAAAACCTCCAGGTGGGAAGGTAACTGCTACACCATTTTGATCCACTGGATTTAAAAGTGTTCCTTCTGTTGTACCCTCTTCGTAGTTAATTCTTAAAACCTTGTGTCCCGAAGTGGTGATACCAAATATGCTCTTAGTGACTGATGCGCCATTGATGAATTCCGCATAAGTGATATCAGTCGCATGATATTCAAAAGGCCCTTTATAAATTGGTTGATCTGCCGTTAGATCTAAAACTCCAGGATTGTCGTAGCTGCTAAATCCTTTAAGGTCTCCAACCTTGTCTACAAGGTATAAAGAGCCACTAAACAAGAACAAGAAATCTCCATCATCGTCTATCGTCGCAGAATTAGAATTTCCTAAAATCTCCGCCAGATAGGCTATTTTTTGCTCACTGTCAATATTGCTCATACCGAATCGAACAAGGAAGTCTCTACGTCCACTGTCAAGTTCGTGTGAAACCACGCCGTAAGCCTTGTCGTCTGTCGGATCAATCGCAACGGCATTGAAATTTGTGAACTTAGGGTTCGTCAAATCATAAGGCATTTCATATAGGCGCTTATAGGTGCCATCTGAGAGATCAAGTGATTTCACCACGAAGCCCTCTTCTTCTGACACTCTTATCAACTGCAGAAGAGAAGGGTTGTTGGCACAATCGAACGGTTTTATATCTATTGGCCACTCACATGTGATCGCCATTTCGTCTGTTACTGGCTCATATGAAGAACTGACACCACCAGTCAGCGTTGCTGAATATATGACACCTTCAACGTCACTAGCAGGTAGAGACCGGTAGCGTCTAAACTCTCTATTAGCGGCTATTTCTATTTCAAGAACTTCTTCAGGTGAACCTCCAGGAAGGGTTTCGATTAATGTGAGGGTCGTCGGATAGTTAGGTTTGGAATTGTTTACAACGATTTCGAGCTCCATAGTTGCACAGTTCTGCAAGAGATAAAGTTCAGGTACGTGGCATTCGACTGTGACTTCAACTAGAACCGCAGGCACTCCTTCTAATATTCCGCCTGCCGGTCGGACACTCAAGTACCAGATGAGATCATTTGCTTTTCCGGGGAAACTTACAGTTCCGGGGAATTCACCGGCTTTAACTTCTCCCGTGTAATCGGGACCTTCGTCATCTGAATTCCAGAGCGCAAATTCTACATCGACATCTGAAGGCCTGTTATCTACTTTGTATGTAACCTCAGGACCTTCATCTGTGCATTCGACACTGATTTTCACTTCAGGTTCAAATTCAGACCCACCTGGGCAAGGAACAAAAGAGACAGCGGGAACGGTTTCAAGCGTTCCCCCATCGGACCATTCATGATCACTGGAAATGTCATCATCTTCAGCTGTCCAATTCAGCGACCACGTCGAGTTCTTATCTACAGGTATTTGCTCTGCTTTCTGTTCACCTGGTCCCAGAGACGGTCCTGACCCACTTGACACTTCAGGTGGGTTGTTTCTACCCCCTCCTACCAGCGTCTCAGATGTCGTATAATCGAAACTTACTGAAACATCAGAGTTGTTTTTGAAAATTACTGTCGCTTTTTTAGTTTTACAGTCGATTTCACCCAGTTCTACCTCTACGTCAAACCTTGGGCAGTCGATAGTTACAGGCTCGACAACCGTTTCATACAAGCCTTGGTTCTCGGCCGCGAATACACGTACTTCGAAAACTTCACCGTATTCCCTTGTTATCTCTGTATTTCCAGACGCCCCAGGAGCAACAGTAAAGACCTCCACAGGCGCGGTAACCCCCTCTTCCAGTTCGTCCAGAGGTACTAGAACTCTCACTCCTACTTCTGATTTTGAGTTGTTTACGATTACTTTAACTAGTGCGACCGGATTGTCAGGGTTGAAATAGGAACAGCTCTGTTCGATGGATATTTCTGGATTAAATTCCTTTTTCTCGCCCTCTCCAATTACACCTGCGTCAGCTCGATGTTCTTCTTCATCCACGTTTAAAGTGAAAGATCCTGAAAGTCCGATTGATCCTCCTTGTGGATCGACATCGGAGTCCATTTCTGAACTTATGACTTTTTTCCCTGGCTCGTCGTTTATTTTTTCTGTGTAACCTGTGGGTTCGAAGCCTTCTGGCCATTCTGCGTTCTTATAATCGAACGTGACTTGCCAGTCAATCTTGTTTCCAGTTCCAGAGAAGTCTTCCACGTGGACATCAGCTATATACCACCTGTAGTTACTTTCATCGGTACCACTGTTGGAGCCTTCTCCTGTGACGGCAGTTATCTTGTACTCACCCTTAGGGATTTCCACAGTGCCGTCGGCGTTAAGAATATCTGAAACATTGGATAGGACTACTTCGACACCCTTAACGTGATCTTCGTCACCGCCATCAATCTCTGTGCGTTCACCGTCTTTGTTGCTGTCAACCCAGACATAGCCATATACATCGCCACATAACTGCTTACATTCTGGAATTTCCACACAGTTGGTATCAGAAGTTTCCTGACTTATAGTTTCCTCTTTTTCCCAGTACTCTTCAGGAAGACCCACTTTATTTTCTGCTGTGACTTTATATTTGATAGACCAACTTCCAGTGCTGTCTTCTGGCAATTCTTTGTTCACAATTTCTTTTGTAGATGAAGGATCAAAAGACGTATCTGTAAAACCTGTTAAGGTCTCTCCGTTTAGAACAAATTCAATGATTTCAAATTTGCCTCCAACAGTTGAAGAAGAATTGACAACCGTGAGTGAAAGTTCAGGCTTGTTGCTCTGTTCACCACATGCGACTGTGACTGTAATATTTGGGTCAAATTTTGGATCGTCTTTACAGTCTGTCGGACTGTTCTCGGACAGTGGCTCATATTTGCCTTCCACCGAATTGAAACCAGAATCTTCCGGTGGTTTTGCTGTCCAGTTGATGCTCCATTCAGTGTCTTCATCAAGGTTAATCGTGATTGATCCATCTTTACCTGCTTCAACTCCTATCGGTTCTGGATCAGTTCCTCCTTCAACGACAAACGTGAAAGTTGCATCGACTGTCGAATCCGAGTTGTTAAAGTTGACTGTAACCTGTGGGATCTTTGGCGTTTCCTTCGAACATGCGTAAGTGAAAGAAGTCGCATCAGGTTCAAAATTATCCTCTTTAGGTTTCAGATCCTTACAAGCATCTTCATCTAAAACTAACTCTTCGTCAAAGCCATTTGGAGTAAAAGGTATTTCTACTTTAGTAACAGCATCGCGAACCTTAACTGCCCAATTTTCTCCCCAATTAACCTTTCCATAAAAAGTATCTTCACTTTCACCACTTACATGTACCTTTTTCCAATTCCACTTTGCGCTTTCTTTATCAGTTGTCTCCACTGGGTCGTTACCATCATCAGGGTCATCATCAACTGTGGCGTAAATCTCGAAGCTTTTGGTTTTTTTATCAAGATTAGTGATTTCAATTTTGAAATACGTATCCGGTCCGACATACTCGTTGCCTTTATCATCCGTTCGGATATCGCAGTCAACACCAACGACTTTCACTACACCAATAAATGCTTCAGTGAATGGGCATCCACCGCCGTCATTGTCACTTGTCTTATCTGAATCTCCAATTCTGACTAATGAGAATTTCTTGCCGTCATAGAGAAGCTGCATCATGCCACCCTTCTCGTTGTTCGAGAAAAACATCGAGGTGGTTTCATTAATATCGTTAGCTGATTTGAAGTTGTAGGCAGCTCCATAGGTGCCATTGAAGTCGCTGTAGCCGGAATCGCGCTTTACCGTTGACTTGCCGTCCATGTTGGAAAGATAAACTTCTAAATTGCCTCCCGTAACATATATACCGACTATGTAATAGGTAACTTTGTCTACCTCAAGGCCTTCGTGAACCCAAATGAAATCTTTAACCTTGGAACTAGCAATGCTGTTAGCATCATTCTTAGCTAAGTCAATTTCCAAATTATTTGAAAATGACTTAGGTATTTGATTTAGATTAATTTTTACACCTTTATTTCCGTAAGCTTGTGAGAGTAAAGCGTAAGGCACTCCATCATCTTCTATATAGGTTGCTGCATTGTAGGAATTCTTATTCGCTTCTAACGGAAGAAGTACTTTAAAGCTCTTACTGTCAGGAAGTATCTGAACGAACTTCCTTGCTTTCATTTTCTTGTTATCTTTTTTACCCATGTGTGTAGCGAAGACGCGACCGTCTGGATCGATCAGCAATCCATTGAGAGTTTCTCCTTTACCTACACCATCAATAACTATCTTGTTGCCATACACGCCAGCTTGAGGGTCGTACTTAACAAGCTCATCGTTGTTAATTATTTGATAAAGAGCCGCTCCAACATCCTTGTCGTCGTTACCTTTGAATGAGCAGTCAACTTTTTCATCTGAAATCTTTGAATCTAAATTTGAATGTGAATACTTTTGGCGTTTAGCAACATTGTGAGACTCTGGGAACGTTTTCCCTGGTGCTTCCGCTTCAACTGTTTCGGCGGCTTGGGCTACTCCAACTGGTAGGACGAGGGTTGATGCGAGAAGAGCGAAACCTATAAAGAGTCGGATCACATTTACGCTCTTACGGGCTTGGGAGGTGAATCGTTTCATCATGCTGCACCCCTGCATGATGAAACTGCGAAATCGACGCTCTGCATTGCCATTTGTAGAAACTCTTCGGAAGTGATGCTTCCCAACGCCCATGAATAGAGAGCGCCTTGGAAGAAAGTGTGTGTGAGGCTGGCTAGCTGTTCGTGTGATCCGTTGATCTGTTCGCTTTCTTTGGCTTCTTTGAATAGTTCTTTGCAGTCGCTGAATATTTTCCTGTCGAACCAGCTGCCTTGTGAAGCGAGATCAACTGAGATGGCGATACTTGGAACAGCAACGTCGGCTTGATCGCAGATGTGCTCCCCGACTGTTTTGAAATATGACCTGACGAGTTCTATACCGGAGAAGTCTTTGGAGGTTTTTTCGAACTGTTTGTGTGCGTTTTGGATTATGTCTTCTGAAATTGCGGCGAGAATATCTGGAAGAGCGTTGGGGAAATGATTGTGAATGGTCGCATTGGAGCAGCCTGCAGCGTCGGCAATGTCAGCAACTCTTATAGAGTCGACATCGTTTGAAGCCAACAGGAGACGCGTTGCATCAATTATGCGCCTATGTTGCTTCGCTCGTTCTCGGGCAGCCCGAACAGCACGACCATCGTTGACCGTTTTCCGGCCATCCGAAGTCATTACATCCGTAGCCCGCCGCTCGACGTGCAATTACTTCTCCGTTCACCTAAGGCCTACTGATGCCACCTAACTCCCCTCGTCAGTAAGCGATCCGTATACCTTGGTTAGACACAAGTCTAATCAAAA
>PBOM01000088.1 GCA_002724355.1 Actinomycetota bacterium
ATCAGAATGCCTGAACTGTTCAGCACCGGACACCGGAAATATGGAAGTTCTTGAAAGAGTCGGAACTGCCCAGCAAAAAGAGGAATGGCTGGAACCGTTGCTAAACGGGAAGATCCGTTCCGCCTACTGCATGACTGAACCACGAGTAATGAGTTCAGATGCGAAGCAAATCGAGACCGAGGCAGTTCTTGACGGTGATGAGTGGGTCATTAATGGCGAGAAGTTCTACATCTCAGGTGCAGGTGATCCTCGTTGCAAGATCATGATCACCATGGTTCGGACGAACCCTGACGCTGATACCTACAAGCAACAGTCTCAGATCTTGGTACCTCTTGACGCTGAGGGCGTGAACATCATTGGTCCAATGCACGTCTTCGGTAACGACGATGCCCCACACGGGCATATGCACATCAAACTTGAAGATGTCAGAGTCCCGAAAGACAACGTGTTGCTAGGCGAAGGTAGGGGCTTCGAAATTAGTCAACTCCGCCTAGGGCCAGGTCGAATCCATCACTGCATGCGTTCGATTGGTTCCGCCGAAAAGGCCATCGAGATGATGGTTGATCGAGGTCTTTCTCGCGAAGCGTTCGGTAAGAAGCTTGTCAATCTTGGCAAGAACATGGAAGTCATATCGCGCAGTCGCATCGAAGTCGAAGCGATGCGGTTGATGGTTTTGCGTGCTGCCCAGGCAATGGACACGCTTGGCAACGCAGAAGCCCGTGTATGGGTGAGCGCTGTTAAGGCCATGGTGCCCGAGAAGTGCTGCGACATCATCAACGAAGCAATCCAAATGCATGGGGCTGCTGGAGTTTCCCAATGGTTCCCACTCACCGACATGTGGCATAGCCAAAGAACGCTTCGCCTCGCCGACGGACCTGACGAAGTTCACCACATGGTGGTGGGTCGAGCAGAGGTTCGTAATCGAGAAGCTGAACGCGCATCAGGTGATGCAACCAGTCACACTCTTGGTGGACCGGTCTAAACCAAGTTCCGGGTTATTGAATTTGGTTTAACGCCCACTCTCTCAGTTCTATTTTTCGTATCTTCCCTGACGGGGTCGACGGCATCTCATCTATGAAGATGACGTGTCTGGGTATTTTGAAGCTGGCAATTTTGCCACGGCATCGTTCAATTAATGCTTCTGCTGATAGGTCAGTGGAACTGATGACGAACGCTACGGGCACTTCGACGAGTCGATCGTCGGGGTAACCAACAACAGCGATCTCTTCAACGCCCTCAACCTCGAGGAGATACCCTTCGACTTCAGCTGGTGAGACATTTTCGCCTCCGACTTTCAACATGTCTTTGTGTCGTCCTATAAAGACCACGTGTCCATCTGATCTGAGCATGGCGACGTCACCAGTGTCTAACCAGCCGTCGTCATCCAGTACTTCGGCTGTGGCTTCGGGCTTTCCCCAGTATCCACTGGTAACCGTGTAGCCCCTGACATACAAGGCTCCCTGCTCGTTTTCACCTAAGACGTGACCCTGGTCAAGATCGCGAACTTCAAACTCAATGCCGTACATGGGGTACCCCGAAGCTTCGGTTCTTTGCTCCAATGTGTTGGTGACATGGCTTGAGGCGATAAATGCCCAGGTTTCGCTCATGCCGAAACCACTGGTGGTGGGGCAGAAAACGTCTTGCACTTGTCGCGCTATTGGGACTGTTGACTCCATCCCTGCGGGAAGTGTCCCTACGCGAAGGCTGGTCACGTCGCGTTCTCGTTGTTGTTGTTCTCGAATGAGGTCCGCCCAGTGACTATCGAAGCCATGGAGCACTGTGCCTCCTTCTTCTTCAACGGCGTCTAAAACTTGAGCCGGCTCAAAGACGTCGAAGAGGACTTGGCTTCCTCCCGTTAGCGCAACCATCATTGCGACTTCGCTAAATCCGTAGGCGTGGAATAAAGGCAGATAGCTCAGATGAACATCGTTGCGGTTGTGCCCCAGAAGCATTGCTCTTTCGTAGGTGTTACGGACAGGTTTATGGCAGTGGATAACTCCCTTTGGATGTCCGGTAGTCCCAGAGGTGTAAGCGAGCATCATCCGATCTTCCACGTTGACTTGGACTGAGCGGTTATGCAGTTGCTCGTCGCTCACTTGAGAGCCTTGTTCAAGCATCGTTTCCCACGAAACGCTTTCCTCTAGCTGCTCCCCCATCATCACAATCTGCCGAAGATGACCGCCCTCATTGAGTTGTGGAAGCGCTGCTTCCACCATTTCCCCGTAGTCGATGGGGCCCGACCGATCGAGCGCTATCAAAAATTTACTTTCGGATTGCACAACGGTGTATGCAACATCATCAGTTCGATACCGAGTGTTGAGAGGGACGATGCATGCACCTACACGGGGAATTGCGTACATCAGTTGTAGCCATTCAGGGCGGTTTGTCATCCAAACTGCGACGTGGTCACCATGTTGAACTCCGAGAGCAATCAACCCTTTCGCGACCTTTTGTACATCGTTAGCAAACTCGCCGTGGGTCCAACGTTCGCCCTGGAACACTAACGCAGGGTGGTCTCTCCATAGCCGTGCGGCACGGTCGGGGATATCCCCCATCAGTAGCCAATTGTCGTTCATAACCCGCAACCATAGATCCGAACCAACTCCATTGGCCGAACGAGTTCATTTCGGCTCAAATAGAGGGTGAAAGAAAGGTTCAGACGTGGAATTTGATTTGATGACTGGTTCATCTACTTGGGGTTCGGCAGGCGAATTAGCTCGAAATGTCGAAAGTCAAGGTTTCTCCGGAATGTTGTACACGGAGACCGGACAGGTGCCGTGGATGCAGATAGCTGCTGCAGCGTTAGCTGCTCCGTCATTGACGTTCACGACCGGAATCGCGGTCGCGTTTCCTAGGAGTCCGATGGTCTCGGCTCAAGTGGCTTGGGAATTAGCTGGTGAAACGCAGGGCAAGTTTCGTTTAGGTCTAGGCAGCCAGGTAAAGGGCCACGTTGTTCGACGTTATTCTTCCGATTTCGATCACCCTGCTCGTCGCCTTCACGATTACGTGCTCGCGGTGAAGGCTTGCTTGAGAGCTTTTCGCGGAGAAGAGCGGTTGAGTTATGAGGGCGATTTCTACAACCTTTCTCTGTTACCCGACGCGTGGAAGCCTCGTTCTCATGAATTCGGCGACATAAAGATTGATATTTCATCTGTGGGGCCTCTCATGAACCGAGTAGCAGGCCAAGTCGCTGACGGAGTGCATGTCCATCCGATGCATTCAATGCACTACATCCAAAATCGCTTATTGCCTGAGATGGGGGAAGGCGCCGAGAAGGCGAACCGCCAAATTTCCGAGATCGATCTGATCGTTCCCGTCTTTGCCGTGGCCGGTGATACGCCCGAAGAGCGCGCACCGTGGGTACACCGCGCTAAGACTCAAATAGCCTTTTACGGCACCACACCTAACTATGCCTTTCAGTTTGAAGATCTGGGCTTTGAGGGCGTAACAAAAGCTCTGGGCGACAAGATGAAAGCCGGTGATTTACAAGGAATGGCAGACACCATTTCTGATGACATGTTGGAGCATTTCGCGTTGGTGTCGACGTGGGACGAAATGGCAGATCGACTGAAAGATAGGTATGAAGGAACCGCTTCAAGAGTTGTGATGTATCTGACCGAGGAGCACATGCGAAAAGATCCTGAATCTGTAGACAAATGGGGCCAAGTGGCTCGCGCTACGAGGAGTTAAACGATGAACGAACGGGTTGCACTTGTTACCGGTGGCGGTAGTGGAATCGGTAGAGAAATTTGTGTCGGCTTAGCAGCCGCTGGCCGCAAGGTAGCGGTCGCCGATTTGAACCTTGATGGGGCGTCAACAACAGCTTCATTGATTGCTGATACTGGCGGCACGGCTATCAGTGTGCACATGGATGTCGCCGACAGTGATTCTGTCCAAAGCGGAATCTTGCAAGTTTTAGATGAACTCGGATCCCCAGAAATTTTGGTGAATTGTGCAGGCTGGGATGAGTTAATGCCATTTTTAGCCACAGACGAAGATTTCTGGAATCGAGTAATTGAAATCAACTACAAGGGTGTGCTCCGAACAGTTCACGCATGTCTCCCTTCTATGACCGAAAACAGTTGGGGGCGGATCGTAAATATTGCTTCAGATGCAGGGCGTGTCGGTTCCTCGTTTGAGGCCGTCTACTCCGGAGCTAAAGGTGGCGTAATTGGGTTCACCAAGACAATTGCTCGTGAAGCAGCTAGGTCGGGTATAACCGCCAACGTGGTCTGTCCTGGCCCCACCGATACACCTCTCCTCGACGGAATCGTGGCTGCCAGCGACGATGGCGACAAGATTATTGGTGCAATGGCGCGTGCAGTTCCTATGAAACGGGTCGGCACCCCAACCGAAGTTGCTTCCGCAGTGATTTACTTCTGCTCTGAAGAAGCTGCTTTTGTAACGGGCCAGACACTGTCAGTGTCCGGTGGCCTAACAATGAGCTAGTTGCCTTCCGATCGCCGCTAGTCGTCAGAAATTGTGATCTACCGCTGCGTTTAGCGATAGAAAGAGATGATCGATACCAAACCATTTCAGTTCCGGCGGAGCAGTTGGATAGTGACCGCCGCAGCTTTTGTCGCCAACTTCGTTAACTTCGGAGTCCTATTTTCGTTTGGAATTTTCTTAACCCCTATAGCTGAATCCTTCGATACCTCGACAGGGCCAGTGGCGCCATTATTTTCCACGGCGGTTTGCTTCTATTACTTGGCAGGCGCCATTGGTGGAAAGGTCAGCGACAACATCGGTGTTCGACCAGTCGTGGGAACCGGTGCAGTGTTTATGACTCTTGGCTTGGTTGTTAGTAGCCAAGCTTCAGCGTTGTGGATGTTGTATCTGGTGTACGCGCCATTGGTGGGAAGTGCTGTCGGGTGTTGTTATCCCTCAATGATTGGAACCGTAGGGCGCTGGTTTCAGCATCGTCGAGCGTCAGCCATAAGCCTGGTACTAGCAGGTGTTGGGATGGGCACTTTCATTGTCCCAATTGTGTCTCGTTTCTTGATTGACAGGTGGGGGTGGAGGTCGACACTGGGTATTTACGCAGCATTTAGCGCCGTGCTTCTGATTTTGTGCACTGTGGCTGCAGCCGATCCACCCGTAAGCCAGAAAAGTTCGCGTCTTGGCCTAGCAACCATCCTTCGCTCTAGAAAATTCATCGTTCTCTATGTGGCGTTAGTACTTGGTGGACCCGGCTTCTACGCCCCTTTGGCCTTCTATAACGATCATGCAGTGAGCGAAGGTATCTCTGGTACAGCGGCCGCTGTGCTGGTCGGAATCATCGGCGCGTCATCAGTGGTTGCCCGTCTCGTAATTAGCGCCTTGAACGACCGGTTTGTTCCAATGCATCAATATCGCTTCGGCCAGATTCTGCTTTTGTGTTGTTTGCTGCTGTGGCTTCTGGCCGGAGATTCTTATGTTCTTTTCGCGAGTAGCGCCTTACTGCATGGAATTGGCTGGGCGGTGTGGTTCACTGCCGCTCCCAATGTCCTAGCAACCTGGTTCGGAGTCGCAGACCTCGGCGGAACCGTAGGAACCCTCTATACAGCTCTCGGGTTCGGAGCGTTGGCAGGACCTGCTGTGCTCGGTTTCGTTATTGATAGTTCCGGTTATGAAATTGCCATCGCAATGGTGATGATCACCTCTGTGTTGGCGTGGGTGCTTTGTTTCCTTCCAGAACGTCTCCCTGCTTTTTCTGATAACTAGAGGTAGTTCAGCAAAGATTCCGGTCGCTAGACGCGGTGTGTTTAGCCGCCTTGAAAAATATCCAGAAAATGCACTTCGGCGTTATCCGACACCGATTCATATTCGGCATCGGTAAAGATTTCGCCGTCTATTGCAACGGAGGAAGCTTCTGATAGCCGCGCGCCTATACCTGGAAACATTTCATCTAAAGCAGCAATGAGCCCTCGAACCGTGGAGGCGTCCACTTCCACGTGGGCGGCGCCTCCGGTCAATTCGCGAAGGCCCGCAGAAAAATGAACTTGTGCCATGACGGGAGTTAGCCGTCGTTTTCGTTCAACGCTTCGAGAACTTTGATCGGCGACATTGGTAATTCAGTCATCCGCACATCTACGGCATCGTGGATTGCGTTACCTACAGCAGCCATCGGGGGAACTATTCCGACTTCTCCCACACCGCGTACTCCATACGGGTGCGCTGGGTTTGGCACTTCGACAATGGCGCAATCAATCATTGGCAGATCTGAAGCGACCGGCATGCGGTAGTCAAGGAAGCTTGGATTTTCCATGACTCCTTCGGTGTCATGGATGTATTCCTCGTTGAGCGCCCAACCAATTCCTTGGACCACACCACCTTGCATTTGTCCTTCGACATAGTCGGGACTGATGGCACGTCCTGCGTCTTGTGCGGTGAGATAACGAACAACTCTTGTCACGCCTGTTTCTGGATCGACTTCAACGTCGCAGAGTTGGGTTGAGAAACCTGCTCCTACTCCGCGTGAATTGAGTGACGCGTTGGCCGATATCGGTCCACCGGTTCTTCCAGACTTAGCTGCCAAGTCATTTAGGGAGAGTGGAGGTTGCGCACCGTCGACATGCTGTGCCTGTCCGTCAACCCATTCAACTTGGTCAACTTCAACGTCCCATGTCTTCGCAGCGCGTCCTCGTAGGTCTTCCACTATGAGACGGCAGGCGTCCACCACAGCTGCGCCCGTTGCGAGGGTTACTCTGCTCCCCCCTGTTACGTCGTTGAAACCAACTGTTTCGGTATCAGCAACCACAGGCTTGATCGACTCATAGGGAATTCCCAACTCTTCGGCAGCCATCAACGCCATGGATTGGCGGCTCCCGCCAATGTCTGGTGATCCTGTTACTACGGTCGCTGTTCCGTTTTCGTTGACGTGAACCGTCGCACTAGACATCATGCCTGCGTTAAACCAAAAGCCTGCAGCCACACCACGTCCTTGGTTCGGTCCCAATTCAGCGGTGTAGTTGGGGTGCTCTTTGATGGCTTCAAGAGTCTCCACAAATCCAATTCGAGGGAATTTGGGGCCATAGGACGCTTGAGTTCCTTCAACGGCAGCGTTGGCTAAACGAATGTCGATCGGATCCATCTCAATGTTTCGAGCCAACTCATCGAGGACAGACTCAACCGCAAATGCGGCCATTGGTGCTCCAGGAGCACGGTATGCGGCGACTCGGGGCTTGTTGCAAACAACGTCATATCCTTCAACCACAAAGTTTGGAATGTCATAACAGGCAATAGCAGTCATTCCTGCAGCACCCACCGGAGAGCCAGCGTAAGCACCTGCTTCGTAGGCCATCCACACTTCTGCTGCGGTTATTTTCCCGTCTTTGGAAACACCCATTTTGACTTTGATGCGGGTTCCAGATGTCGGACCGGTAGCACGGAAGACTTCGTCTCGGTCCATGACTAGCTTGACAGGACGACCAGCTCGCTGAGACAAACGAACCGCTAGCGGCTCTAGGTAAATAACAGTTTTGCCTCCGAAACCGCCGCCAATTTCAGCAGCCGTGACTTTGAGGGTGCCGGGGGAAACTCCTAGCACTGTCGCGGTATAAGCCCTCATTTGGAAGTGGCCTTGGGATGAACACCAAATGTGAGCCCTGCCGTCGCTGTTAGCGTCAGCTACTGCTGCGTGGGGTTCGATATAGCCCTGGTGGACTGGTTTCGTCGAGAATTCCCGTTCAACAACCGCGTCGGCTTCACCGAAACCCTGGTCAAGATCGCCTCGCTCATGAAGAATCTTGCTAGCGATATTTGATGGTTCTTCGGGAGCAGGGTCAACGCCTTTAGTAATCATTGCTTCGTGGAGCAACGGAGCGTTATCGGCCATCGCTTCATCAACTGTCAAGACGTGAGGCAACACTTCATATGTCACTGCGACGGCTTTCGCGGCAGCTTCGGCTTGCTCCCGGGTGATCGCAGCTACAGCAGCGACAACATGACCCTCGTATAACACCTTGTCGCGTGCAATAGCGTTGTTGGCTACGTCGATGTCGCTTGGGTGGGCACCATTCGCCGCCAAATCAGGGAAGTCGGCGCCGGTGATTACTGCTTTGACACCCTCCATAGATTCGGCAGCGCTCGTGTCAATGGAAACGATACGCGCATGCGCGTGAGGTGATCGTACGACCTTGCCATACAGCATTCCGGGCAGGACCAAGTCAGCGCCGAAGCGTGCTTTACCAGTGACTTTTTCTAAACCGTCGGGTCGAATCGGTCGAGTTCCGACCCACTTGTAGCCAGGGTTTTCTTCAGTGATAGCCATTACTGACCCCTCATTTCTCTAGCTGCTTCTTGGACAGCGCGAATAATTTTGTCGTAACCGGTGCATCGGCATAGATTGCCGGCCAAGGCGTATCGAATCTCTGTTTCAGTCGGGTCCGGATTTTTATCTAGCAGGGCTTTCGCTGCCATAAGGAACCCGGGCGTGCAGATACCGCATTGGAGAGCTGCGCCTTCGAGGAAGCATTGCTGTAGAGGGTGGAGCTCGCCAGAGTCGGCAAGTCCTTCCACTGTCACGATTACAGTTCCATCTGCTTCGGGGGCAAACATGAGACATGCGCAGTTGACCCTGTCGTCAACCAGGATGGAGCAGGCACCGCAGTCACCAGTTCCGCATCCTTCCTTGGCTCCTGTTAGACCAACTTCGTCTCGGAGAGCGTTTAATAGCGAGGTGCTGTCTTCGGTAAGAAATTCGGTCTCGTCGCCATTTATGACCGTGGTGATATGAGTTCGCGGCATTAGTTTGTTCCGTTTCGTTGCTCTGCTCGTTCAATTGCAATAACGACCGCTCGTTTTGCCAACACTCCAGCTACCTGTTTTCGGTACTCGACAGTGCCTCGCTTGTCGTCGATGGGGTCGCAGGCTTCGCTTGCTGCAGCTGCGACAGCGTTCAAAGTTTCTTCGTCAGCTGTGGACCCCACAAGTGCCTGTTCGGCGTCGGGGATCCGGACAACTGTCGGGGCTACGGCCCCTAAGGCAAGAACGGCTTGTTCAATGCTGCCGTCATCTGCGAGTGTTACTCGAGCTCCTGCCCCTACGACTGCAATATCCATTTCAGTTCTGGGGATCATGCGCAGGTACGCATCTCCGCTTCGGCTGGGCATTTTGTCAATTTCGAATTCCACAATAAATTCGTCATCGTCGAGCGCTGTTTGTCCAGGTCCAGTAACGACTTCTGAGACATCCAGTACACGGGTGCCGTTTGGACCTGCGACCACCGCTCGGACTCCGTTGACGACCATCGCAGGCACCGAGTCTGCCGCTGGTGAGGCGTTACACAAATTCCCGCCCAGGCTCGATCGGTTTTGAATTTGATCTGATCCGATCAGGCCAGCGGCTTCAGCTAGGCCCGGGAATTCATGGCTAAAGGCGTCGTCTTCCGTTAGATAAGCCGTGGGTGTAGCAGCCCCAACCGTCCATTTGTCGCCGTCACTATTTAGCGCAACTAGTTCTTTGATCTTCTTCAGATCGACTAACACGTCAGGTGCCGGTCTCCCTGCACGAATTTGGGGAACAACGTCAGTTGCCCCAGCAAACACCTGTGCAGACGGCGAAGAGGAAAGCAGCGATGCTGCTTCCTCTACCGAAGATGGTGCTACGTATTTCACTCATTCCCCCTATTTAGGCAAATCATAAAAATGCCATTGGCGTGCTCTATCGAAAGGTAGTCGTTAGTTCGTTCATTGTCCTGTCGAACAACCTTCTGGCTAGTTTAGAGCCATGTCATCCCCGGATAACCAACCAGGTCCTCTTGCTTCTTACAATATTTTTACGACCGACCCAGTGCTATCGGATGCGGTAAGTCGTGAGGGCGGGGATATCAAGCTATTGGAAACCTTCGGTGCGCGAGTCGGGAGCGAAGAAGTCAGAGAATGGGGGCGATTAGCGAACAAAAACGTCCCCATTTTGCACACCCATGACCCGTTCGGAGAACGGATTGATGAGGTCGAATTCCACCCCGCCTATCACTCGATGTTGAGCCTTGCCGTGGAGTCTGGGATCCATTGCATGCGCTATGAGCAGCCTCCCGGCAATGGTGCATATGTAACTCGTAACGCTTTGATGGGTTTAATCACTCAGGTGGAGATGGGTCATGGCTGTCCCACGTCAATGACTTCCGGCGCTGTCATGGCTTTGAGGCATCAGCCTGAGATATCTGAGATTTGGGAACCGTTGACCGTTACTAGGAACTACGACCCTCACCTGCAAGCACCAGATAAAAAATCGGGTCTTTTGTTGGGGATGGGGATGACCGAAAAACAAGGTGGCTCAGATGTGCGAGCCAATACAAGTACGGCGACCCCAACTTCCGATGGGCAATATTGCCTTGAGGGACACAAGTGGTTTACGTCTGCTCCTATGTGCGACGCGTTCTTGGTTCTGGCTTATGCACCGAAAGGCATGTCCTGTTTTCTAGTCCCTCGTGTTTTGCCTGACGGAACACGGAATTCTCTTCGATTCATGAGGTTGAAAGACAAGCTCGGAAATCGTTCTAACGCTTCCGCTGAATTGGAATTCGATAGCACGATGGCTTGGATCGTCGGTGAAGAAGGGCGGGGCGTTCCCACCATTATCGACATGGTGCATGCGACTCGTTTGGATGTCGCTAACTGGGGAGTGTCTCTTATGCGTCAGGCGGTGACCCAGGCGGGATGGCATGTAGCTAACCGCGACGCCTTTGGGGCCACCTTGATAGATAAACCACTAATGCAAAACGTTCTAGCTGATCTCGAAATCGAGGTAGAAGCGGCAACGTTGATGATTACTCGGCTTTCGGGGGCTCACGAACGGATGGAGGTTGATGAACATGAACGCGCCTTTGCGCGCCTCGCTACGCCCATCGCAAAGTATTGGCTCACGAAGCAGTCAAATCCCGTGGTTCGTGAGGCCTTGGAGTGTGTCGGTGGTAATGGATACGTTGAAGATTCGATTATGCCGCGCTTGTACCGTGAAGCGCCTTTGAACGCCATTTGGGAGGGTGCTGGCAATGTCATCGCTTTAGATATCGGGAGAGCGGTCTCGCGGAACCCCGAAAGCGTTGAGGCGTTTCTTAATGAGCTTGAGCATTCTCGCGGTCGTGACTCCGGGATAGATACGCGCCTAGATCAGGTTCGTTCAGATTTAGCTCAGCCGTTGTCGGAGGTGACTGCTCGGCGAATAATTGAAAAACTCGCGACCACTTGGGCCGCTACTTTGATGGTCGAACATGGTGACCCTTCGGTGAGTGATGCCTATTTGTCCTCTCGTATTGCTGGCGATCACGGCTCGCTGTTTGGGACGTTGTCAGAAACTTGCGACTTAGCTCACATTTCTCGAAGAGCAGTGCCTATCAGCTAGGCGTGACTTCTGTCAGCCAGTGAATGCCGGCCCATCAGCTCGATCGACAGTTGTGAACTCCTCAACTTTTTTACGTGTGAGTTTGGTCAATTGTTTTTTTGGTTTACCAATAGTGAGAAGAGCTGCTACTGCTACGTGTGCTTCAAGGCCAAGTAGCTCTTGAGCTTTAGCTTCTTGAGCGGCTATGAGAGTGGTCAGGGTTCCTCCGAAGCCTTCATTGCGCGCACCGAGGAGTATGTTCCAGGCCATGGGGTAGATGGAGCCACCGCTAATGACTCCGACCCGGTCAAGGTCTTTGTCTAACGATGCGACTACTCCAAGATCAACAGCGACGACCAATACGGTTGGGGTTAGTGAGAGGTCTTCGAACATCGGGATCACAGCTGGTATCGACTCGTCATTCCAGACGTTGTCGACGTCGATGCCTGTTGGGTGGACACTCTGCCAGGGACTTTCACCGTTACGGCGCTGTTCTCCGTAGACCCGCAGTTGAGGAAGGCATAGTTGACCGAGCGTCTTCTTGGTCTCTGGATTTTTGACGACTATGACCTTTCCGCCTTGTCGGTTACCGCCACTGGGAGCAAATCGAGCGTTGTCTAAAATTCGGTACAGAGTTTCATCGGGCAATTCATCTTCAGTGAAATCTCGGGCTGCGAACGTGGTGCGCATGACGTCATAAAGTTCCATGTCCTCATACTTTCACGAGCAGAGCGCTGCATGCACTAGGTCACGTGGCAGCATCAAAGAATTTTTTAAATCCATATCTTGGATAAGGGCCTACGACGAGTTGTTCCAATACGCCCACACCTTCAGCAGAGCCGCTGCGAACTTTCACTACTTCCTGAATGTGTATGTTCTCGGGAGCGACGGGGTCGACTTCGTTTAGGTTCCAGCTTTCACCAGAGGTAGCTAATTCACCTTTCCAATGGCCATGACCCCATTCGGGGTGGCCGTATCCCATGCCCTTCATGAGAATCGTCTTTATTGGTTCAATTTCTATCTCGATTGAGGCAGAGTTGGCGCGACCCAAAATGAGCTGTCCTCCTGACACTCTGCGCGTGCCTGGTGTCCATGTGAATTCGTGACCGACTGAGGTGAGTCGTTCGATTTCTGGATCTTCGATACCTGGTATTTGTGAAGCATCGGAGTATGCGGGGAGACGAAAACCATCCCAATGCCAAACTTCGTCATTGTCTCCTTCGAACAATGCGATGTGGGTGACGTGGTCTGACCAATGCAAGGGCGCCCAAAAAAATTTGAGTCCTTTCGGGGTAGTTGGAGCTCCAGGTGGTGCGGGGTCTCCGACAGGGCGAATGCCCCATGACCGGTCTTTGGTCCCGTAAGTCTTTTCGGGGTCAATCGTGATCGTCTTGTTGGGAAGCCGAAGTTCACCTTGCCAGAACCCGAACTGATTCATGCGAGTCGACATCATCCACCGACCTATTTGTTGCGGGGTGAGTGTCTGATGGTCTTCGGCAAAATGCGCTGTTCTTGGGATCCATACGAGATTCGCGCTGATACCGGTGTCATTTTCGTCAAGGACAATCCGCAATCTTTTCATAGCTTCTTGAATTTCGATGCGGAACGGTCCAGTGCTCATATCAATCGGATCATCAGGTGCTCTTCGTGAGCCATGAAAGGAGTGCTGCTCGTCTTCGAGGGCAATAGTTAACGCACAGTCTTGGATACCCAGAT
>PBOM01000089.1 GCA_002724355.1 Actinomycetota bacterium
CGATCTCCCAAGCCATCACCTCGGCCGCCTCTTCCGGCGTCAACTTGGCGATGACCGGATTGGAAGGTCTATTGTCATCCGCCATCCGCGTAAACGTCGACTCACTTCTAAAGACCACCTTGCCATCCAAAGTGACATGAGATTTGTCCAATCGTTTATCCTTGTCGACGATTTGGAAGGTAGTGGTTTCCTCGGCTCCATCGGGATATGTGAACTCTGAATGGAAGGTTTTTGTTTGGCGGTCATACCGTTCCCGTTTGATCAATTCTAGAAAGCCATCTCCCTTGCTGCGGAAAGTGAAGATACCTTTCTTGGCATCAAACTCCTTGTACCCCACGAACTGGACTTTATTGCCATTATTGACCGTGGCCCAAGTGAATACCAAAGATTTTCCTTCAACCTTCCAGCGGACATCAATAATGGACTCAAATTGTTCTGCGTCAGGTGCGTCCTCTCCCTCAGGATCGCGCATGCGTTTTCCCGTCAACTTCCAACTGCCGATATCCTCTGCTAGAATTTCGGACGCTTCAGCAGCCGTTAACTGGCCGGCTGGCACAGTTGGGTTTGGGCTCTTGGTGACGGGGGACTTTGAGTTCGGATCATCCCCAGTCTTTTTTTCCTTCTCCGGCGCCAACCAAAACCATACCCCCACAGCCATCGCCACAACCGCCGCCACAACCGCCGCGGCCGCGCCGAGTTCAATGAACAGTTTCTTTTTGCCGCCGCCCTTCGCTGAGGCAGTGTCGATGGCCGGGACAGGTTGCGCGGGCAGTGGCGGCGAGGTCTCGACAGTCGCTTGGGCGGTCAATTCCTCCAGCGGGATCCACCCCTCCAGCCCCTCGTGCCAAGCCAGGTCATCCGGCAACAGGACGCCTTGCGCCATGAAATTCTCCACCTGCTGTTTGCTGAACGGCCCACTCCGCTCGTCTCCCCTGCAGATGAAGATTTGCACATCAAGAGAATCCTCCAATACGGCTATTTTGTAAACGAAGAATTAAATAAAAAATATAATATTCAAGGTTTTCAGCCATTTTCCCTGAAAGCAGCTTGTTATGGAGGATTCCACCACGGATGTGACGTGCTCCACCGCCGCCGTGACGCACGTCACGGCGGATGGGAAATACTCCACAAAAGGGGGGAAATGAATCACAAGCCCGGTGACAGTGTTCACCTTTGAAGTGCCCCATGGAATCTCAGGGGTGGCATGCTCCAAACCTCTAGTGCCCACGGGGATAACCCCACACACGCGGAACAGGGGAAATTTGGCGCGAAAATCAATCCGTGAAAATCCGTGGCATCCATGTCACTTTCTCCGCGCATGAGCAACGATTTGTTTTCTCTCAAAGGCAAGGTGGCGCTGGTGACGGGGAGTTCCACCGGGTTGGGCAAGGTGATGGCGAGGGCACTGGGGCGAGCGGGAGCGAGGGTGGCCATGAATTATTTCAACAACGAGGAGCGCGCGGCGAAGACGTTTGCGGAGTATCAGGAAACGGGCGCTGAGGGAACGATGATCCGCGCCAACGTGACGGATGAAGCGGAGGTGAACCGACTGGTGGCCGAGGCGACCGAGCAACTGGGGCCGATCGACATCGTGGTGCTCAACGCCACACCGGATCAGCCGCAGAAACCGATCGAGGACTATGACTGGGCGTTTTACCAGAGCATGCTGGATTTTTTCATTAAGAGCCCGTTCCTCGTCACGCGCGCGGTGTTGCCGCACATGAAGCAGCAGAAGTGGGGGCGCATTATCAATATCGGTTCGGAGGTGTTTCATTTGGGCGTCAAACCCTTCACCGCCTACGTGGCCGCCAAGGGCGGGCAGAATGGGTTTAACCGTAGTCTCGCGCATGAGTTGGCCGAGTGGAACATCACGGTGAACATGGTCGCGCCCGGTTGGATTCCCGTGGAGCGGCACGAGAAAGATCCGCAAGAGTTGAAGGACGGCTACCTCGCCAGCATCCCCATGGGCCGTTGGGGTGTGCCGCAGGATTTGGATGGTACGATCACCTATCTGGCCAGCGAGGCATCCAGCTTTGTCACCGGCCAAAACATCCACGTGAACGGCGGCACAACGGTGCATTAGTTTGGAACCGACAAGTCGCGAGGCGCCAAGTTTATACTCCGCGCCTCTGCGTGAGAATAATGACCCAACTTTGCTTGCAAAATGCTAGCAATATACTATCTTAGGGCATGGCTTCTCTGGTTCTCAAATCCTTGCCCGATGAACTGCACGCGCAGCTCAAGCAATCCGCCACGGCCAATCGCCGATCCATGGCGCAGGAGGCAATTTCCTTGCTGGAACGCGGGCTGGGCACGCCACCGCCGCAACCCTTGCCCAAGCCGCACCGGGGGAAACGGCCGTTGACGGATGCGTTCCTAAACCAAGCCAAGTTCAAAGGGCGGACGTGATAGTGGTGGATACCAATACGCTGGCGTATCTGCTCATCGAGGGCGATCGCACGCCTGACGCACAGGCATTGTACGAAAGGGATTCAGATTGGATAGCGCCGCGACTGTGGGAGTTCGAATTTCAAAACATCCTCACCACCTATTCACGGGCCAATCACCTGCGCATCACCACGGCCCAACAAATTTGGGCCAGCGCGACCTCGCTGATGGCGGGGCGCACTTACGACATCAACGGCGAGGAATCCTTGAGTGTGGCAGCGCGGCTTGGCATTACTGCCTACGACAGTCAATTCGTTTCATTGGCCGAGCAAGCCGACCTCCCATTGATCACTGAAGACCGCGCCTTGCGCCGCAAGGCAACCTGCGCGATGGGAATCCAGTCCTTTCTGAACACATGACCCACCCCCTCACCATTGTCGGCCTTGGCGAGGCGGTGTTTGATGTGTTCCCCGACAAGGAGGTGTTGGGCGGCACCTCACTTAACGTCGCGGTGCAGGCACACCAATTGCTGGAGCCGATGGGCGGGCGGGGAGTTTTGTTGAGTCGCATTGGGAGGGACGCGTTGGGGGAACGGTTGCAACGGGAGTTTCGCGAACGCAACTTGCCGTTGGAGCACGTGCAGGTGGATGCGGAGAAACCGACCGGGCAAGTGCTGGTGCAGTTTATCGATGGCGCGCCGCGGTATGAGATCGTGGTGGACACGGCGTGGGATCATCTGCAATTCGGCGAAGCGGAGGCGAAGTTGGCACAGGCGTGCCATGCAGTTAGCTTTGGCAGCATGAGCCAGCGGCATCCGGTGGCCCATGCGGCGACGCAGGCGTTCTTGGCGGAGGCGACGAAGGCGCTGAAGATTTTTGATGTAAACCTGCGGATGGATTTGTTCACGGCGGAGATTCTTGATGAAGGTTGTCGTGTAGCGAATTTGATGAAGCTGAATGATGAGGAACTGCCGACTGTCGCGGAGTTATTGGAAATCGATGAGGGCGACGCGCAAAGCCGCACCGAGGACATCCGGGAAAAGTACGATCTTGATGCCGTGATCTTTACGCGAGGCGAACAGGGAACTGCGGCTGCGACTCGCGAAGGATGGCTGGAGGGAGCGTCGGCAAGTTTTCCCGCTGCGCCCAACTCCGACACGGTAGGTGCCGGGGATGCCTGCACCGCGGCACTGCTCACGGCGCGTTTGTTGGACCGCGATTGGCAGGCGGCGCTGGACCTTGCCAATCGTCATGCGGCCTACGTGGCCAGCCAGCCCAGCGCCACACCGGAATTGCCCCCGGAGGTGTGGGCGGATTACGGGCTGGCTTCTTGAACACGAATCCGGCGGTATTCAAAATACCGTTTGCGTACAACAGTACCCCAAGTATATTACTTGGCGTGGTTCAGCCTGTCTCCCCAACCTGAGGCGGAACCATGTAACAGGATACTAAGCTGATTTTCAAAATGCCGTCTGATACAGATCCATCTGGAGAGCTGAGTGAGGAAGCAACCTCGGTTTTGAAGGATGGAATCCTTGTGCTGGTGAGTGTCGTGTTGGCGGTGTGGTTAGGGTGGCATTACTTTGGAGAGCGTTCCGTCATTGTAGGTATGCTCGATAAGCTGGGCAATGAGTCCATAGTTAAAGAGGAAGGTTGGCACACCAAAGCTTGGGCTCATCTATCTGATGAAAAACAGTTCCAGTTGTTTGGAGACTTAACGCGCAAGACTCGCTCGGCCCAAGAGCGGGCCCTCTGGGAAAAGAACCCTGAAAGCAAAGTTTACTACGCCAATTATGTGCGCGTCCTGTTGGAAGATTATAAAGAAAAGGACTTGGGCATTTCATTTGATTACCTGAAAAAGGAGATCAGGCGTGGTGAGGAGCTGGATCCGGATAATGCCTTTTATAATTATATGCTGGCGGCAGTGCTTTTCAAACGGGGAGCCGAGTGGAAAAGCATTAAAGGCAAAAAGGCCAAGGAATGGACCATCAAAGACAAAGCCCTGTTGGATTTGGCCATTGTCGAGTTAAACATGGCGGCAAAGAAGCCTTACTACAGGCGGTATTTATCTGATTTCTTGAAAGAACGGCTGGCCCTGTTTCCCGAAACTAAACGTTTGGAAGACCGTGTCTTCAAGATGACTTACTTTGCCAGCATTCCATTAGCAGATCTCGGTTTAATTAGGGATTTATTCAAGATGTTACCCTTCTATGTGGAGAGAAATGAACTGCCTGAAGATGACGCGACCGAACTACTGGATGCCTGGCAGGAATTCCTGGAAAAGGCCATTCCGGATGCGTGGTGTTTGATTGATGTACTAGTATTTAGCGCCATTGCCAACATGGCAGGAGGAGAAGTGGACGATTCCATGGCAGAAGGGAAACGGGACGAGTCCGTAGCATTTGGAAAAGTGGCCGATGTTTATGAGGCAATGGGTAAGCCTGAAGACGCTAATAGCACTCGTTTATTGGCCAAAAAAATTGGAGAGCCAAAGAAGAACTGGGACGCAGTCAGAGAATCAAAAAAGGTCGAAGAAATGGAGAGAGATTTGATTTTCTGGAAGGGAAGTATTTTGGCAAGGATGCTGTTGCCTGTGCTTGGGGAACCGGTCACGGAGGAGATGCTGCGGCCGGGGCGGCAGGCTGATCGCAGTGTCATTGAACAATTTTACTTGAGTTATATCCTATGCATTTTTGTTGTGGCGATCATAGGCACCTTGATTCTTTTCAAGGTATGTCTAAGTGCAAGCAAGGGAAGGACGCCTTCTTTGTTTTTATTGCCTCCTTGGAGGGTTGTGCTGAAAAACCTTGGCCTTGCCATTCTGCTGCCCATGTTCCTCTATTTTGCTTTTACGCGCTGGTCAGGAATAAGCAGTTTTGAGAATGGGATTGAGGATTGGAGACTCTTGTTTCTCGAGCTTGGTCTTTTGGGTGTGTCTTTTCTCGCTGCATCAACACTACTCTCAGCCTCATATATTCGAAAACGCTGTCAGGTGCTCGACGTTCCCACCCCCAAACCTGCCAACTCACATTTGATCAAACTATGCTGGGGCGGAATGGGAATCCTTTGCCTCTGCTGTGCGGCATCAAAACAAATATTTGGACATCAGGGAGCCTTTGAGACCGGACTTTATTTATTCGGCACTGGAATGGGCCTGATTATATGTGGAGTCGGTATAGTGGTTTTTATCAAGGGCTGCATGTCACGAAACACTTACGGGCTTTATTACGGAACATTGGCTCGATCGCTGATGCCGGTATACGCCTGCGCGATTATTCTTATTGCCGTCATCGGTTTGCCGTGGCTTCAAAAAGAGGAAAGTGCCTTGCTTAATAAGGACCCCTTGTTTGATTCTAATCCGCATGGGTTCACTGTGCTCGAAGGGAACCTCACCAAGCGGTTGCAATCCGAATTGGCTGCCGCAATGAAAGCCGCCAAAAAGCGTTAATTCATCTAACGGTTTTTTTGTAACTTATGAATCATTGAGGAGTATTAGCACATGAAGCTTTCCACCTTTCTGGTTGTTTCGTCCCTGCTCGTGTATGCGAGTATTAATAAGGGCATGGATCCACCCGAGGTTGAGGTTCGTAATGATAAGCCTGAGATAAAGGCTCC
>PBOM01000090.1 GCA_002724355.1 Actinomycetota bacterium
TAGGAGTTGTTCTTCGAGAACTGCGAGTACTGATTTCACTGTAGACACGGCATCGAATTGTCCTGCCATGTTTGCGGCTCCTCCGACGTAGAGGTCGCCGCTATGAGAAGCGTTGGGAGCTAAGAATGCGAGAGTGGTTGCGATGAGGTTGTCGACGTCTGGGTCACCAGTGGTTTTCACTGCAGGGACACCGCCAAGCGGTGCACCCAGGAAAGCTTCATTAATAGCGGCCGACGCGGCGGCCAAATGTTGCGGTTCGACTTGTTCTCCGCTTTCGAGTTCGATCATTGAGCGTTCGATGGAGCCGGACGAAGTCACTATGACAAGAATTAGACGACCCGAGCCGAGATCTACGAGTTGAGCAGACCGTACGGTGGTTGTGTCGTGTGCGGGGCCGACGACGACTGCTGCATAGGCCGTGAGTTGTGACAGTAAGCGGCTGGTGTCGGCTAAACGTTGTTCGATTTGGCCTTGTGCGTGTCGGAAAAAGGCAGTGATTTGTCGCGCTTCGGTGTCATTGAGGTGACCCGGTCCAAGGCTGTCAACAAAGCAGCGGTATCCGGCGTCGGTGGGGATACGTCCGGCGCTGGTGTGGGGCTGAGCGAGGTATCCATCCGCTTCGAGGCTGGCCATGTCATTTCGGATAGTGGCGGCAGAGACGTCTAGGCCTGCCCGGTCCGCTATCACGCGAGAGCCGACTGGTTGAGCAGTGTCGATGAAGCTTTCCACAACGGCTCTTAAAACGGTGGCTTTTCGTTCTTCCACTTTTGATCCCGTTCACGTCGCTCAAGATTCGGCGGTGGGGAAATACTAGGCCTTAGGGCGCGAGGTTCGACAGTCCTAGTTTTTGGAAGCGGTCAATCGTCAAGTTTGAGTGCCGAAACGAAGGCCTCGTTGGGTACCTCTACGCGCCCAATTGCCTTCATCTTCTTCTTACCTTTCTTCTGCTGTTCGAGAAGTTTGCGTTTGCGTGTGATGTCTCCGCCGTAACACTTAGCAAGAACGTCTTTTCGTTTCGCCTTGACTGTTTCCCGGGCGATTATTCTTCCTCCAATTGCCGCCTGGATGGGAACATCGAACATTTGGCGGGGAATAAGTTCACGAAGTTTTTCGGTCATTCGGCGTCCGTAGTCGTAGGCAGAATCGCTGTGAACGATGGTTGAAAACGCGTCGACAGGTTCACTGTTGAGTAGTACATCTACCTTGACTAACTTTTCCGCTTGATAGCCAAATGGCTCGTAATCAAGACTTGCGTAACCCTGTGTTCGACTTTTTAGTTGGTCGAAAAAGTCGGTGACTACCTCTGCAAGCGGGATGAGATAGTGAAGTTCGACTCGTTCCGGTGAGAGATACTCCATCCGGTCCATTTGACCGCGTCGACCTTGGCAGAGTTCCATGACAGTTCCTGTGTAGTCGGCAGGAGTCAATATGCCGATACGCAGCATTGGTTCTTCGATCTGGTCGACGCTTCCCATGTCTGGCAGATCGGATGGATTATCGACTTCGAAGGTGTTTCCGTCGTCCGTTGTGACCTTGTACGCGACTGATGGGGCGGTCGCTATCAACGAAAGGTCAAACTCGCGTTCGAGTCTTTCTCGAACAATTTCCATATGTAATAAACCAAGGAAACCGCATCTGAATCCGAAGCCGAGTGCGCCTGAGGTTTCTGGTTCGTAGGTCACTGATGCGTCGTTAAGTTTCAACTTTTGTAGCGCTTCTCGGAGGTCGGAGTATTCGTCGCCATCGACGGGATACAGACCGCAAAACACCATGGGTTTGGGATCCTCGTATCCAGCGAGGGGTTCTAGGGCAGGTCGCGTCGCGGTGGTGACCGTCTCTCCTGATTTGGCTTGGCCAACATCTTTAATGCTTGCTATGAGGTAGCCGACCTCACCCGGGCCTAGCTCTTCCACTGGCGTAGCGCCGGGCGAACGCACACCGATTTCTTCTGCGTCGTGACTTCCTCCAGTTTGCATAAATCGGAGTTTGTCGTTGGTCTTGATTCGGCCATTAACGATTCGCATCGAAGACACCACGCCGCGATATTGATCGAAGTGGGAGTCAAAGATGAGAGCTTGCAGTGGACTGTCAGCGTCACCTTGCGGCGCTGGAATGCGCTCGATAATCGAATCGAGTAATTCGGGAATCCCGTCACCGGTTTTGGCTGAAATTTGGAGAACTTCTTCAGCTGGTAGACCTAAGACATTTTCGATCTCGGAGGCATATAAGTGCGGGTCGGCTGCCGGTAGGTCGATCTTGTTGAGGACGGGAACTATCTCAAGGTCGTTGTCCAACGCTAGGTAGCAATTGGCTAGGGTCTGGGCCTCAATTCCTTGAGCTGCGTCAACTAAGAGCACTACTCCTTCGCAAGCTGCCAGGGAGCGGCTCACCTCGTAACCAAAGTCAACGTGTCCTGGAGTATCAATTAGGTGAAGTGTGTGTCCTTTCCATTCGACCCGAACGTTTTGGGCTTTGATGGTGATCCCTCGCTCGCGTTCTAATTCCATTGAGTCGAGGTACTGGGCACGCATGGATCGAGCTTCGACCGCGCCAGTGATCTCGAGGATCCGATCAGACAACGTTGATTTGCCATGATCTATGTGCGCAATGATCGAAAAGTTTCGTATCCGTGTGAGGTCCATCTGGAACTGCAAGGTACCAACGACAGCCCCTATTTGTGATTCTCTGCGTGATCCTTGGCGTTTAGAAAGTCGTTGACGGCTGCGGCATCTGGCAGTCCTGTTGCTAACCTGAAGCGGTTATCTGCAGAGGTGTTGACGCTTTGCCGTTGCACTTCTGCTGACAAGACCTTGATTTGGGATAAGAGAAAAACACGTGGCGAACATCAAGAGCCAAATTAAACGCAACAGACAAAACGAGACTCGTCGCGCCAGGAATAAGGCGGTTCGCAGCGAGTTGAAGACTCGCGAAAAGGCTGTGTTTGCTGCTGCGGCAGCGGGTGAACCCACCGATGAACTGTTACGTCTGGCTCAAAAGCGTCTTGATGTTGCTGCTTCCAAGGGCGTGATTCACAAGAATGAGGCGGCTCGACGCAAGTCTCGTTTGAACGCTAAAGCTTCTTCTAGCTGAGTCAGCGACTCAGTTGCGCTAGTCGGGCGACAAGGATCTCTAAGACGACGTCTCCATCAAGTGCGGATTTTCCTCTGAGGTCTAGGTCCGCTTGACTAAGTAGTCGCATCGCTCTGCGAGTTTTTTCTGGTCCGAGTCGCCGCATCTGGTTCAGTGCCTTTTTGGCTGGGAAGGTGGAACCTTTCATTTGTAGGTGGGCTGCGGCGTCTTTCTCGTTTGTTATTTCCGTTCCGTCTAGACGGAGGATGCGTTCATAGTGTGAGTGCAGAGTTGCCATGATCTGCAGCGGGTGACGTTCCCCGCCTCCCATCATGCGCTGTAGTACGCGAAGGGCAGTGGGTATTTCGCCTCGGTCTAGTGCGTCGGTGAGGTCCCAGGGTGGTACTCCCCCTTCGTCTCCGATGAAGGGTCGGACTTCCGCTTCGCTAAGTTGCGCGTCTGGGCCGTAGACGCCTTCTAGTGTCTGAAGTAGCCCAGTTAATCGGGCGACGTCTTCTCCAAGGTGTTCTGAGATTAGTTCTCGAGCGCTGCTATCTAGTTGAACAGCGGACGTATCGAATCGTTCTTGGAACCAGCTATTGCGAGCTTTTCCAGTGCCTGGGGCGCCGACCTTGATTTGTTCTCCGTTGACTGCTTTTGCTGCTTCGAGGAATTTTTTGGGTACTGCGCCGCTACCCCACTCCACAACTAAGTCTGTTGTTGGGGGCGGGTCATTTAATAGGTTGACGAGTGGCTTTAAATCTTCGGCTTTGAATCTGTTGAATTCCCGAGCTACGACGATGCGACGGTCTGTGAATAGTGGGGGTGTTTGAACAGCATCAACGACCTGTTCCATCGTGTATTCGTCGCCGGTTAATTCTTCTAGAACAAGAGAGCGGTCTTGTTCACCGACAAGCTCATTGACTCGATCTCGGACCGCGTCTGACAACAGTGCGGGTTCTGGACCGGAGAAGATTTGTACGGACGCCTTGGACACAGTCGCGACGTTACTCCCCTAGCAATCGCGTGTTTGGGTTCCTAACCAAGAGCAAACTGTCGCCGGTTCTTACCTCTAGAAGAGGGCTGTTGAAAGTTTGCGGCGCCATTCCCCGGTTCGGGGATCTTCTGGACCCATAACCTCGAGCAAGTCGATGAAACGCTGGCGTGCTTCGTCATCATTTTTTACTTTGCTGAGAAGGTCTTCTAGCTCTGCATCGACTTCGTCTGACTCTCCTGAACTGTCTGAGGTTCGGGCGGTGGCGGCGATGCGTCGACTTTCGGTGGACTCTGGTACACGTTCGAGAAGGGCGAGGCCTTCCTCGATGCGACCATCTTGAACGAGAAGATCTGCGAGGGCGAGTACTCCTTCGGGGTGATCGCTTTGAACTTCTAGCACTGCTCTTAGAGATATTTCGTCACCGGCTGCGATAAGGGAGTCAATTTCGTTTTCTTCTTCGGTTGGTAGCAGGCGACTGACGAAATCTTCGAGCATTGGCTCACCTTGGGCGCCCATGAAGCCATCGACAGCTTGTCCGTCTTTGAATGCAACGACCATAGGGATCGATTGCACCTGGAATGCCTGGGATACGCCTGGGTTGTCATCAACGTTGATTTTCACTCCAACAACTTTTCCGGCTTGAGCGTCAATGACTTTTTCGAGCAGCGGGCCAAGTGTCTTACATGGGCCACACCATGGAGCCCATAGGTCTACGATCACAGGGATTTCATGGCTCTTTTCGATTACTTGTTGCTCAAAATCCTGGTCGGTGACATCGATCATTGTCTCGGTTTCCGTTTCATTGGGTTCAACTTGTGAGATGGCTACGTGTAGCCAAGGGCTAGTTTCGTTGTGGAATTAATTGAGGAGTGTTGTGGTTAAGGGTATTGAGGATAAACCCGTGACGGAATGGCTGTCTGCTCGGGTTAAGGATTTAAGTCCACCTTTGGAATTTGATCTCATTACAGGAGGTCATTCAAACCTCACCTACAAGGTGACGGACCGAGATGAGCGTCGGTGGGTGTTAAGGCGACCGCCGCTCGGCCACGTCCTTTCTGGCGCCCATGACATGGTGCGAGAGCACAGACTTTTGTCTTCTTTGAGTGACAGTGCTGTTCCCGTTCCGCCTGTAGTTGGGCTCTGTACCGATACGGATGTGAACGGCGCCGACTTTTATGTGACTGAA
>PBOM01000091.1 GCA_002724355.1 Actinomycetota bacterium
AGGGGCCCGAATTGCTGGAGCCGGACGAATCATCTCCGTTGACGTAACCGACGACAAATTAGAAACAGCACGTTCGGTAGGCGCGACTGACACAGTAAATGGAGCTGAAACTGACGCGGTTGCCGCGATTCACGAAATGACCAAAGGAGGCGTTGACTACGCCTTCGAATGTATTGGTCTTAAAGCAACGTGCGAGCAAGCGTGGTCCGCATCCAAGTTGGGTGGAACAACGGTCATTGTGGGAATGATGCCCTTCGGCGAGAAAATTGAAATTCCCGGCTATGAAGTCTTCATGATGGAAAAGCGGCTGCAAGGTTCCATGATGGGATCTAACTCGTTTCGGGTTGACATGCCGCGATATGTCGACATGTATCTCGACGGCCGGTTGATGCTCGACGAGATGATCTCCAGCCATATCCACCTTGATCAGATCAACGAGGGTTACGAACAAATGCGTCAGAAAGTCGGAGCTCGAACCGTTATCGACTTCTCTTGATTCCTCAATCGTTCGACTAACAACATTGGAGCGTGCGGCGTGGAAGTCGATGGCAAAGTAGCGGTCGTGACCGGAGCGGCAAGTGGCATGGGTCTCGCAATGGCCCACACCTTTGCCAACTCGGGGATGAAAGTGGTGTTGGCCGACATAGAAGATGACGTGCTTAACCAGGTCACCACTGAGTTGAGCGAAGCAGGACATGATGTCATAGGGGTGCGAACTGATGTGTCGCAGCTTGAGGAAGTTCAAGCCCTAGCCGAACAAACCTTGAAGAAATTTGGGGCGGTGCACGTACTGTGTAACAACGCGGGTGTCGGAGTGGGGGCGCCGGTAGGAAATACTTCAATAGCGGACTGGAAATGGACGTTAGATATCGACCTGTGGGGTCCGATATACGGCGTCGAGACGTTCCTACCTCTTATTGAGGAACAAGGTGAGGGGCATATCAACTCGACTGCTTCAATGGCAGGGCTATACGCCGGAGCGTCACTCGGTGCATACAACGTGGCGAAGCACGGTGTTGTTGCCCTGATGGCTTCCTTAGAGCGCGACCTTCGATGGCGAGATTCCAAGGTACGGGCATCAGTGCTTTGTCCCGGACCGATCAACACCAACATCGTGGACAGTGAAAGAAATAGAGACCCAGATGACGCTGCCCAACATACCGATTCAGAACAAGGCCAAAAGTTTTGGGACTTTCTGACGCGCACCCTTGCAAGCGGAATGGACCCTGCCGAAGTAGGCCCAATGGTTCTAGACGCGATCGTCAACGAGAAGTTCTGGATTCTTACCCACCCCGAAATGGGAGAGATTGCGGTCAACCAGTCGCGAGCGATGCTTGAAGACCAACGGCTGACTCGGTAATCGAAGTAGAAATCTAAGAAAAATAGAAAATCTAAGATTATGTAGAAAAACGGCCTGAGACCTACATACTTGTAGGGAGTGAGCCTCAACCCTTCTGCCGTACAACCAAACGTTTGGCGCGTTGAACCACAAGATCCGGTCCCGCAAGATTCCCGCTCTGCTTTCCAATATCGGTGGGTGCTGCTTTGGGTGATTGGACTGTCGGTTCTGGGTTTCGGTTCTCTGATGACGTTAGTCACAGCAGCTCTTCCTACCATCGCTACCGATTTGAACACCTCAACAGCTAACGCTGGTTGGGTGCTCACAGGACTGATGCTTGCCATGGCTGTTGGTACTCCAGCCGGGGGCAAATTGGGGGATATCTACGGTCATCGCAACACCTTCATTTGGGGTTTGGTTGGAATGACCGTGACCATGATCATGAATTATTGGGTCTGGAACATCGGCACCTTCATCGCAGTTCGGGTTCTCTTTGGCATAAGTGGAGCTCTTCTGATGCCCAGTGGCATGGCGCTGTTGATGCACGCGTTTGGTATCGAAGAGCGAGCAAAGGCTGTTGGGTGGTTCCAGTTCGCTATGACTGGGGCGCCGACCATTGGTGTTGTCGCAGGCGGTCCTCTGCTTGACATTCTGGGATGGAGATCAATCTTCGCGATCTTTGGGGTGATCGGAGCTATCGCAACAGTGCTCGCGATCGTTGTGGTCAAACCCATTCCCAAGGGTGAACGATCCGCTATCGACTGGCTCGGTGCCCTTTTCTTAGCTGCAGCGACCCTTCTCATACTTCTTGCCATCACCCGTATTCCTAAGGTTGCTGGCAGTGGAGCGTCGGTGCTGACGGACCTACCCATCTTGCTTTTGTTTGCGTCAAGTTTGCCGCTCTACGTGGTGTTTGTTATCTGGGAAAAACGAGTTCCGTCACCGCTTTTGGATATACGTCTCTTCTCAAAGCCAACTTTTGCGCTTCCACTTGGCTCAGCAGCATGCAGCCAATTCGCCTACATGGGCGCATTTGTCGTTATTCCCAGCGTCTTGCAGGGCCCTTATGGCTATTCGGTAGGCGCGGCTGCATTGCTGATGGTCCCTCGGCCTGGGGTGTTTGCCATTGCGTCACCATTAGGTGGAACGTTGGTGACCAAAGTAGGTATGCGTTTCCCTATGGTTGTCGGGTCAACTGCAATGATCTGCTCGATGCTTGCCTTCGCCTACGGGAGCGATCCGGCGAACTTCGGTTTGGCACTCATCATGGTTGGGTTGGTTTTGTCGGGAGTCTCAGCGGGTATTGGCTCACCCGCCTACCAGACAATGGTGGCGAATTCAGTTGACGATGCCGACCTTGGTATCGCCAACGGCATGAACCAGACAGTGATGTGGATGGGCATGATCCTCGGAATTCAATCAATGTTGGCGTTCGCCGGTGCCGACATGTCTCTAGGAAGACTCAGAGCAACGTTTATCTTCGCGGCTGCTATTGCCGCTCTGGGTTATTCCGCTCCACTGTTTGCTACGAGGCCACGAAAAGAAGATTCAGCTTAAGCGTCTGAACTAGATACCGGAGCTGTTTGACCCGCGCATGGAACTGTGAGCAAGACTATGTCCATGGCCTTTCAACTTGACCTACACACGCTCGAACTTGAACCCGATGGCGAAGTGTTACGCATCTGGTTCAACCGTCCCGAATCCCGCAACGCTCACAACCAACAGATGGTTCAAGAAGTAGGCGACCTGTTTATTGCGCTTAATAGCCAATCAGAGTTCCGTGTAGCGGTGCTTGGTGGAAGGGGAAAGTCCTTTTGCGCCGGAGCGGATAGAAAAGAAGTGCTGGCTGAGCCGGCGAATGACTTGGAAGCCAGGTATCTGGGACAGTTGGGTCGACGTGCTGCGAGGGCAATCGAAGACTGCGAACTTGTAACTATCGCACGAGTTCATGGGCACGCTATTGGCGGAGGCTGCTGCTTCGCGACCTCGTGCGATTTCAGAGTTTCGACGGGTGACGCGTTGTTCTATGTTCCCGAGGTCGAACTCGGTGTGCCCCTCCCTTGGGGTGCCACGCCGCGTCTCATTCACGAAATTGGAGCTGCTCGCGCCCGGCAGATGGTCATGACTTCGGAACGAATAGATGGAAATACAGCTCAAGTCTGGGGTCTGGTTCACGAAGTTGTAGAAGACGAAGAAGAACTGGACTCTGCGGTCAATAGATGGACAGAGAGAATCCTTTCGTTACCTGCGATGTCTGTACAAATGTCCAAATATCAGATGCGTGGTTACAGCCAGCTCAGCCGCTTAGGAGATCTTTCCGAATTTGACGGAGACGCGTCAACTAGGGCCATAAAGACCGCTGATGCCCAAGCGCGCTTCGGAAATTTCGGTTAGCTAGGCGCTACACCACTACTTGTTGGAGTTTCGCGCGTCTATCTTTTCGAATGCTTGTTTGGCGGCACGGATTCCTTCAACCGCTCGTGGAATCCCGCCGTAAATTGTCATTTGAACCATGATCTCTTCAATTTCGGCTCTGTCTAAGCCGTGATTTAACCCGGCTGGTACATGGAACGCCAACTCATCGATCCTGCTTAACACTGTGAGGATGGAAATAACTACCAGGCTTCGGTCACGACGATTTAATTGGTCTCGGGCCCATAAATCACCGAAAGCCCAGTGGTAGGCGATCTCTCCAACATCACCGAGATGGTCGACCATTGCTGCGAAATCGTCGGCGACGTCGTCTGCGCATCGCCCGCCCGTCAACGATTTTCGAACATCGTGAGCTCGAATGCGTCGTTGGTCGTCGTCTAGTTCCTCAGCTCCTGACCGTTCGGGCAGGCGGTCAACGCCGTCTATCTGACAGAAACGGTCGGTAACCACCCGACTTGCTTGCATAGCCATGGGGAAACCTGCGTACGCAGCGACATGAATGACCAGCTCCTCAATTTCGCTTCGTGATAGTCCGTTGTTAAGACCCACCTGCGTATGTAGCGACAGCTCTTCTGTGCTGCCGATCGTTGCCAGAACAGAAATGACGATGAGGCTGCGGTCGCGACGACTCAGCTGAGGTCGGGACCATACGTCGCCCATGACGACATCAAAAGCGAAACTTCCTAACGCTCCGTGTTGGCGGCGAAATGCTCTCGCGCCTCGTTCTGGTTCGGCGACCGTGCCGCCCATGAAGGCATCAAAAATCTCAAGGGCTGCGTTGTGGCGCTCTTCGTAGGTTCGGTTCTCCATGATTTCCCTTTCGTGCTCCTACCAGACAGTGCAGCACATCCACAGAACAGGCGTCGCCTTGTGCACAAATCGTTGCCATGAGGCATGCTTGACCGACACATAAGTTTAAAAACGGATGGGGGAAATGAAAGGGCTCGAGGGAATCCGGGTGGTTGAAGTCGGCCAAATGATTGCCGTTCCATGGGCGACCCGGCTAATTGCAGATTTGGGAGCTGATGTCATCAAGATAGAACCTCCACAAGGAGATCTTTCCCGACATCGCGGCCCCCACCCCAACCAACCCGACCCTTCACAAAGTGGTCTATTCACCCACCTCAACCTCAACAAGCGCAGTGTTGTAGCCGACCTTGGAGAAGCAAGCGACGTCGCTCGACTCCACGACCTGCTCGGCGATGCTGATCTCCTCGTTCACGATCTCAGCCCAGAGACAGCGAACCAGATCGGGTTACACGAAAACGAACTAGCCCAAAATCATCCGGCGCTGGTGACTGTTTCGGTTACTCCCTTTGGTCGTACGGGACCGTACTCGGGTTGGTGTGCCGAAGATCTCCAACTCATTCACGGAGGGGGATGGGGGTGGTTGACACCGGGCTGTTCCGATGAACCTGAACTTCCACCACTGAAACCGGCAGGCCAGCAAGCAGGATTTCAGATTGGATTTGCTGCTGCGACAATTGGCCTAGCAGCACTCGACCAGTCGCTTTGCACGGGCAAGGGAGAGCACCTTGACCTCGCGGGCATGTCGTACATCTCGAGCATGCTTGAGGCAGGTTTTATTAGCTGGACTTACCTGGGAGAGATACCGGGCAGAGCTGGAACAAGAATCCTGAATCCTTGGCGCATCTTCGAAGTAGCAGACGGCCGAATCTTCATAGTTTGTGTGGAAGACGACCAATGGGCGCGACTTAAAGAAGTAATGGGTTCTCCAGAGTGGGCAGAAATGGAAATTTTCGACACTCAAGCTGGCCGATTCGACGCAGAAGATTTACTTCACATGTGGCTAGGGGAGTGGGCCGCGCCGCAACGGGTCATGGACCTTTTCCATCTGGGTCAGGGGCACCGCATCGGCTTCGCGCCGGTAAACACCATCCAACAAATGTTGGATGACCCCCACCTACGCGAACGAGGGTTCCTTGTGGAGGTCGATCAACCTGGCCTAGGAACGATCACCCTCCCTGGACCCGTAGCTCGTTTGTCAAAACCGTGGTGGTCGGTCCGTCAACCAGCCCCTGATCTAGGAGCTGATCAAGACGCCAGGTTCGAACAACCCCGAGGAAAAGACCTGGCAACTGAAAGTCAGCGATCACTGCCTCTCGACGGGGTGACAGTAGCTGACTTCACCTGGGTCTGGGCCGGTCCGTTTTGTACGATGCACCTCGCTCACCTCGGAGCCGAAGTCATCAAAGTCGAATCACGACAAGCACCAGACCTAGGACGTCGACTTCCGATCTTTTCGGTCAATCACGAGGAGTCCGTCGACAGCAATGGTTACTTCAACCAGTGGGGCCAAGGAAAGAAAAGCATCACGTTGGATCTCTCCACCTCTCAAGGTCAAGCGTTGGCCAAAGAGATCGCCGTGAGCTGTGATCTGGTTGTTTCGAACTACGCGACTGGTGTTATGGAAAAATTTGGTCTTGGGTATGACGACTTAGCCAAAGCGCGGCCAGACGTGATAGTTGGCGCAATTAGCGGATACGGCAATTACGGCCCCTACCGTCACTACCTCGGTTATGGCCCGACCACCGCCCCGTTGTCGGGACTCTCGTCGATGACTGGATACGAGGGCGGCCAACCAGAAGAAGTAGGTGTCTCCCTAGGAGACCCCGCAGCAGGCATAGCCACCGCTCACCTTCTGGTAGCTGCACTAATTGCTCGACGGCGAACCGGCGAAGGGCAATTCATTGACACTTCGTTATGGGAAGCCACAGCGTCAAGCACAATTGAAGGCTGGACACAACAAATCCTTACTGGCACCCAGCCGGACCTGTGCGGCAACCGAGATCCGGTCATGGCCCCCCACAACCTTTACCGATGCCAAGGAGAAGATGAGTGGGTAGCAATCTGTTGCTCCACTGACAAACAGTGGGAACAGATGGCAACACTCCTGGGTCTTGAGACAGAAAAATTTTCCTCTCAAGCCGCCAGAAAAAGCAACGAAGACGAACTTGACTCTCTAATAGAAAACTGGACGGCAAGTCGCGATAAGTGGCAAGTCACTCAGCTGTTACAAGAGGTGGGCGTCCCAGCGATGCCATCGCTTGACGCCCAAGAACTGGAGTTAGATCCTCATCTCAACGATCGAGGATTCATTGAACGACTCGAACATCCCCTAATCGGCAAAATGGCCCACACCGGCATTCCATGGCTGCTCAGAGAGGGCGGCAACGGAGTAAGAACCCCCGCTCCAATGCTCGGTCAACACACCGACGAGATCCTGTCATCCCTCTTACAGTTAAGCCCCACAGAAATTCAGGATCTGCGAGACAACGGTGTGTTGGGTTAATCATTTGCAGGGTTAGGTAAACGCCCAACGTATGCAGACGAATAGCCGGGCGCAGTAGACCAATTGACCGCAGCGAGACGTTGCCGACACTCAACCCAAACGTCGTATTGCAAGTCCTCAGCAGCGTAATCAAATGGATCCTGAAGACGTCTCTCGAGCTCACCGCCCGGCTCAAGTGGGTGCTCAGCGAGCCAGCGAGCAGCTTGACGCCAAGCTAACTCAGGGTCCACGACGTCCCGATACCCCAAATCGGAGATTGTGTCGCGAATATCGAGCACCCTATGAGAACTTGACCAGCTGGTTAACAATGGGCGCGTGGATGTCGCTACTTCCTGTGGAAGTGACACTATTTCCCAACTGTGACCGAGCTCATCTGCGACGATTTCGGCGATCTGGCGAATGCTGAAAAGATGTTCGTCTGAAACGTTATAAATATTCCCCACGGCGGCTGATGGTCGATCAACTGCAAGCAAAGTGGCATGGGCTGCGTTCTCAACCCAAGCTTGGCTTTTCACCGTGAGACCACCATCGGGGACAAATAGAAATGGTCGACGGTCAAGAACGCGACGAACTATGGGCCACTCACGAGGAAGCAGCTGACGTGGTCCATACAACTGGGGGTACCGCAGATGTATGGCTTCGGGGTGAGTCTCAAAGACTGCTTCTTCTGTTTCGCGAATCCGACGTAACTTCACAAACGATTCCTGATCGTCTACCAGGTCAGCGTCTCGTGTAAGTGGCACGGGCATTCCCTCGGGGAACAAGTCATCAGGGTTTGCGAAACCCTGATACACACCGACTCCGCCGATGGACACAAAGTGGTCGACTTTTCCCCGAAGTAACTGCGCAAGATCCCTTAATCGCCCATACATCACAACTGCGAGATCAAAGGTTCTGTTTCCTATGTCCTCGGAGGTTTGAGTGACGTTAAAAGGATCAGTATGGATATGTTCCACTTCTGGACCAATGAGATCGGTTTCGTGACGTCCGGTGTGAAGAATCGTGACCTGAAAGCCCCGGTCTATCAGCCCGTTCACAACATATGGCCCAGTTGGACCTGTACCGCCAATGACTACAGCCGTCTTCATATACCCATTCTCGCGGCTCAGTTCCCAATGAGGTACGAAAAAGTAACTTGATGTACGGTAGCTTTCTCTGAAAGTTCCATCGACATGGGGGTACACACAGTGTCAACCAAAGCAGGTGACCGTCTCGACTTTGATGGTGGCGTTCAAGTCATCGTGACTAAAGGCGGAGAGGGCGACATAACACACAGTGCCGGCGGCGAAGGTCTGAAGTTCGGAAAGCGCTATCAGGACGAAGACACCGGAATCGAAGTGCTAGTCACTAAGCCAGGTGACATCACATTGCAGTGCAACGGCAAAGACATGCAGCTGCAAGAACCAAAGAAAACAAAGTCCGCCGACTAACTCATCGGCGTCTAAGAAAAGGGAGGACTGCTCTGCAGGCCGACTCGGTCACTGTTGCCTCCTCCGCTGAGGGGCGTGTCGTCACCATGACCCTGCCCGGCGGACTTCTTGAAACGCGCACGGCGTTTGATGTCACTCAAACCTGCGAACGACTTCAAGAAGATCGCGATATTCGGGTACTAGTTATTGCGTCCAGCGATGAAGACTTCTGTTCAGGTGTAGCTGAGGATTTTGATCGCTTCGCAGTTTCACCCGACCCAGCGACCGCCCTTTCCAGGTTACGTATCCCACTAGTGGCATCACTATCTGGTCAATGTTCATCTGCAGGATTAGAAATCGCCCTCGCATGTGACATACGAATAGGCACCCCCCAAAGTCGGTATTCGCTCAGCGATTCGATACACGGTTCGCTTCCAGCCTGGGGCGGTACTCAGCGCCTACCCCGAGCAATCACGGCTGGCCGTGCCGCAGCGATGCTGTTCTTAGGAACAGAACTTGACGCACAGACCGCCCACCAATGGGGATTAATTCATTCCATAGCTGATGACGCACCGGGTGAAGCGACCAGCATCGCCGACATGCTCTTAACCCGCGGCCCCTTAGCGTTAGAAATGGCTAAAGAAGCAATTCACCGCGGAAGTGAACTTCCTTTACGAGATGGACTGCGTCTCGAAGGTGACTTGAACCACCAACTCGCCGCCACCGAAGACCGAGCCGAAGGTTTAGCAGCGTTTTTCGCAAAACGACCCCCCGATTTTTCCGGACGATGAACGGCTACTGGCTACCCGAAAATCTCAACGACAGAGGATCGGAACTCGCTGCGATCATCACAAAACGAATGAATAACGACGTCATAGACGCCGTTGAGAAGTGGGTCGAGATGCCAGAGCGGCTGATAGACAACCCGACTCGACCCGACCCTGCAACAAGCTGGGGCGATGGGTTCTTGTGTGTAGATTTAGGACCCGAAGACGGCGCTACATGGGGCAGATTTAAAGACGTCGTTGAAGGAGACGAAGATCCCGAATCAGTAGCACGAAGAGCGCAGGTGTGGAGACTCCCAGTTACCCCGTACCGCAAAAACCCTGTCCTGTTAGCTCCCAACGAGGTCGGCGATTCCACAGATTTTGTTGAACCGAGAACTCTAAAGATCATCGATTTGACGTCGATGTGGGCGGGGCCTCTATGTACCGAGCTTCTCGCCAGAGCCGGAGCTTCGGTCATCAAGATCGAACCGTCCTCTCGGCCCGATGGTCTTCGCTACGGAGACGGTGATGATGGTTCGGGGAACGCACCGATGTTCGTTGAACTCAACCGGTCCAAAGAATTCGCTGACATTGACCTTCGTTACTGTTCTGAGGGAGGCGAATTTCATCAACTTGTTCGCTCCGCTGACCTAGTTGTCACATCGCTGTCACCGAGAGCGAACGAAAATCTTGGTATCACCTGCGAAAAACTCACCTCAATCAATCCCGACATCGCCGTGCTTTCAATTACCGCGTTCGCTTCACACAGTCCCGAAAGTGACTGGGTTGCTTATGGAACAGGTGTTCACGCCGCTTCCGGTTTGGGATGGCATGTAGGGGAACCGCTAACACCAGCGTTCTCTTACCTTGACCCGATCGCAGGACTAGAAGCCTGTGCGGTTGCGTTGAGTCAAGCTATGAGAGACGCCCCACAATTCTGTCGGATCTCCCTGGACCGGTCCGCCGCGGCGTTCAAAGGGCTGTCATGACTGACAAAGTAACGCTCTCTTTTTCGGATTCAGGTATAGCAACGGTGCAGATCTCGAATCCGCCGCTCAACATTTACGACTTAGAGATGAGAGATGGGTTGATTGAAGCGTTCACCGCGACCCGAGACAACCCTGCTGCCCGAGCACTTATCCTCCAAGCAGAAGGACCACATTTCAGCGCAGGGGCAGACCTTTCCGAATTTGGCTCAGCTTCGTCGATTTTTGAAGCACGCAGAATCAGATGGGACCGAGACCCGTGGCTGCCGCTGCTCGGCCTCCCAATTCCCACCGTTGCTTCGTTAAAGGGTTACGCAATGGGATCTGGTCTGGAGATGGCTTTGCTGTGCGATATACGCATCGCTGCTAGCGACGCAACTCTGGGTCTACCCGAAACCAAACTGGGCATGCTGCCAGCGGCGGGAGGAACACAGAGCCTGACTCGAGTGTTAGGCCCTCACGCTGCGTCGCCACTGATTTTGACAGGTCGAGACATCGACGTGGCAGAAGCATTGGAACTCGGAATTGTTACTCAAATTGTTGACCCAGAAGAACTCGACCAAACCGTTGAGCATCTCGCAATGCAGCTAGCAGCCATTGAACCATCAATAGCGGCGAAGCTCCGCAGATGCCTCGCCGCAGCAAACGACCTACCTCTTAACGTCGGGTTAGAACTCGAACGGCAGTTGGCTTCCGCCAAGTGAAAGTTTGGGTGTAGCCCAAAGATGTCAGGTAGCCCCGGAGAACGGTGAGAGATGATCTGAGCGTCGCAGGCTTGTTGTCAGTCGCTCGTCGCGACGAAAACAATGCCGTCTTCTTCGAGTTGATCGAACTCGTCGCTGGAGACACCTAGTTCAGCGAGCACTTCGCGTGAATCGCCACCGGTCGAATTCAAACTTGTTGTTATCTCAGTGTCAGCGTCGCTGAACATCCACATGGGGGCGGGTTGTCTGACCTGCCCGAGACCCGGAGCAGCCTGCTCACTAATTAAACCCAGATGTTTAACCGTCGGATCTTCATGAACTTCGCGTCGAGTTACGACCTTCCCTGCTGCGAAGTCGTGTTCTTCGAAACGTGCCAACACTTCTTCAGTTGTGTACTTGGCGACTTCGGCGCTGACCTCAGCGATCAGCTCAGGCAAGTTGAGTACGCGTCCCAACGCCTCCGAAAAACGTTCGTCTGTTATCCAGTCCGTTCGTTCCAATGCCAAACAAAGACCATCCCAAGGAGGTAAAAGGATGCCTGTTGCGATTTCACCGTCGGTTGTTTCCAATACAACTAGGAAAGATCCCGGAGCGGACTCCAACCACGGTGGCATTTGTTCCAATGGAATTGCGGGATTGAGTTCTGCGTGAGCCGCAGCAAGTCCATCTGGCCAAAGAAAAGCGAGTCCCGCAGCAACCATTGGTATTTCCACCCGTTGTCCACGCCCAGTCTTTTCGCGCATGTATAACGCTGCGAGGATGCCTTGCACGAGTGCATTAGCGGAAGTTTTATCAACGACGACCTGTCGAACGAGATCACCGCGACCTTCTCGGTCTCGTTGGTGGTCGACCATCCCCAACTTTGCTTGCATTACATAGTCATAGGCCGGGAGGTGAGCTTCGGGTCCATCGGGTCCATGCCCGCTAATTGCGCCACAGATGATGCCAGGGTTGACTGCTGAGAGAGCTTCGTAGCTCAAACCCAAACTTTCGGCTTTTCCGGGGCGCATGTTGTGGATAAACACGTCTGCGCTTGCTGC
>PBOM01000080.1 GCA_002724355.1 Actinomycetota bacterium
GTAGCTGTGTTCGCGAAACAATCGCTTGACTGGCAAGTCACTGGCGCAGGTTCGCTGTTTCGCGTCCATCCCCACCAACGAGTTGTAAACACCTACCGAGACGCTCACCTAGACAGCGACGAAGTAGCTCTAATGGAATCCTTCCAACACCGCTTACTCGAACGCGAGGTCTACTTCAGCGGATACGGAATGGGCTGCTTGAACCTCGCTACCTCTGACAACGACATCGAGCATCTTCTCAACGCTGTCGACGACGCTCTTGGAGTAGTCGCCGCTCAATAGCTACTACGGTCTCTCTATGTCTAGTGACTTAATGCTCAAAACCGCCGAAGAGTTATCTGAGCTCATAAGGACCCGAACGGTGAGTTCCCGCGAGTTACTCGACGAGGCAGTCGCTCGATTCGAGGCGTTCAATCCAACAGTCAATGCCATCACTGAACACAAGATCGAAGAAGCCCAAAAAGCTGCACTGAACGCGGACGAAGCAACCGCACGCGATGAGTCAATCGGGGTTCTACACGGATTACCGGTAACAATTAAAGAGGCGTACGACTGGGTAGGTACTCCTTCAACATGGGGAAACCCCGAGTGGATCAACAACTTCCCAGAGCGCAACAGTCCTTCAGTTGAACGGCTCCTAGACGCAGGGGCGATTATCTGGGCCAAAACCAATGTCCCATTCATGCTGAGCGACTGGCAGTCCTTTAACGACATCTACGGTTGCACCAACAACCCATGGGACCTAAACCGAACCCCCGGGGGTTCTTCAGGAGGTTCGGCTGTGTCGCTGGCTACCGGAATGTCCGCGTTGGAAATTGGTAGCGATATCGGAGCCTCAATCCGAAACCCGGCTCACTATTGCGGTGTTTTCGGTCATAAACCAACTATGGGTCTGATACCTCAAACGGGTCACACAGCACCCGGATTTGATACAGAAGTTGATATCGCTGTTATGGGTCCCCTCGCGCGCAGCGCCAACGACCTCGACAGGGCGCTATCGGTCCTCGCTGGTCCAGATGGTTACGACGCAACCGCATACACCGTGCAGCTTCCTGAAGCAGAGGGGAAAAGACTTGAGGATTATCGAGTGGGTGTGCTCCTCGACACCACAGCCTGCGTCACATCAACAGCGCTCATAGAACATCTACAAAACACAATCGATTCTCTCGCCAGCCGAGGAGTCAACGTGTCTGATGCTGTTCCAGACATTAACCAAGACGAATTCTTCGAGAACTACCTCCTGTTGCTCAGAGCAGCAAATGGGGTATCGATGAACGACGAAGCATTCAATAATGCTCGAGCTGGACATGAAGGATGGGAGCGAGGCGAGCGAAACTACAGAAACCTCGTCGATCACGCAGCACACATGACACATCGAGAATGGTTCGCTCTTGACCAACAACGAGATAAATACCGCAGGGCCTGGGCAGAGTTCTTTGAAGAATTCGATCTTCTGTTATGCCCGGCTGCTGCGTCGACTGCATTTGTTCATGATCATGAGGGAGAACGCCCTGATCGGACTATCGACATAGAAGGCTCGCAAGAACCTGTGGTTGATCAACTGTTCTGGGCCGGCTGGAGTTGCAGTGTGTATCTACCCAGCACCGTAGCCCCGGTGGGGTTACTCGATGCCTTACCCGTAGGCCTGCAAATAGTGGCCCCGCACCTACAAGACAGACGTTCGATACATTTCGCGTCGCTCATCGAACGCGAATTGGGAGGATTTATTGCCCCGCCGGGATTCGAGACAATTTGAGGCAGAACGACAAAGCGTTCCTACTTCTGGCAGGCTAGTAAATCGTGGACAACCCAATTGATGACCTGCTCGCCGTACTTTCGCTTGACGAACACAGCAACTCGACCTTTACCGGACCCGGCTCAGGTCACGGCGAATTTGGTTTGTTCGGCGGACACCAACTTGCTCAAGCAGTCATAGCGGCATATCGATCCGTTGATACTGAACGGCGCCTCAACTCCCTTCACGCGTTCTTCTTGCGTGGAGGCGACGGCAACCAAAGCGTCACCTATGAAGTAGAGAACATTCGTGACGGACGCGCTTTTTGTCAACGAAGAGTGAACGGCATACAGAACGACAAACAGATTTTCGATCTCACGGCGTCATTTCACACCCCAGAAAGTGGATCAGGTGAAATAAATCCTGCCTGGCCCCAAGGCGTGCAACCACCCGAAAGTCTCCCAACATTTGAAGAATGCATGGAGGAAGTAGGCCCCATATTTGGAGAAGAATGGTCAGAAGGAGCTCGACCCGTCGAATACCGAATTGAACATGCTCCCTGGGCACCCAATGGTCCCTCAGAACAAGGGGGTATCAATTTTTGGTTTCGCGCCCGGCAATCACTACCCGACGATCCCAAAACTCATGCCGCGATCTTGGCGTACATGAGCGATGACTGCGTCGCCGACACTCTTCTAGTGCCATATGGGCGAACCTGGGGGACTGAGGGAACAATGTTGGTAAGCCTCGACCATTCAATGTGGTTTCACTCCGACGCTCGCGTAGACGACTGGATCTACGTCGAACAATGGCCAGTTGCAGCTTCTGGAGCCCGAGGCCTTGCCCAAGCCCGCATGTGGCAAAACGAACAACTCGTTGTCTCCGTTGCTCAAGAAGCGCTGACTCGTTTCTAAGTTGCCGAATCGGCGTGTAAAAACCAGCTGCGCAACGAAGTGACTACCGCTTCCAACGAGTTGAAGCACCCAAAGTGATCCGAATCGTCGAAGGGCTGAACCACCCCCAAAGGCAAACGGTTAGCTATCGCTGGCGCCGCAGTAGACGGACGGTCTACACCGCTGGCCCCATAAGCAACCAAAACGCCCATGACGATCTGCGGTACACGCTCCCAGCCATCCTGAAGAAACTGTTCAAACGCTCTCGACTCCAGCAGGGGATTGCAAGCCAACTCAACTGAACCATCGGCCAGATCAACAAAACCATGATCGACGTACGCTTCAAGACACTCTGGATGCAATTCGTCCAACGGTGGGCGAGAACCGTATCGATCAAGTGCGTCTTTCCGAGATGGAAACACCGAACGTCGCCGCTTAGTGGCCTCAACGAAATCAAAGGCGCCTTCTGGACGATCTTCTGTGCGCTCAAAAATTATGGGCTCATATACCCAAGCACGCTGAAAAGCTCCGGGGCGAGCGAGGCTTGCCAAAAGACCCGTCGCACCACCCATCGAATGCCCCACGACCCAAGCATCTCGTAACTCAAACGCATCGATGACTGAGACAATGTCAGCAACCATTCGGTGATCGAAAAAAGTGATGTCATCTGGGTTGGTCGTTGCTCCGTGAGCACGCAAGTCAACGCAAATAGCTCGAAACTCTTCTCCTAGCCGTCTAATCATCGGCTCCCACATTCGCGAAACTAAACCGGTCCCGTGAATAAATATCGTGGGATGTCCATTTCCGCCGTAATCATGGACGGCGACTTCAACCTGATCTTCAGATGAAACAAAACTTGTATGTGGTGTCAGCATCGAATCGAGATCCTCAAGCGACGATGTTTTGAGTGTGTAGATCTTGAATTTGGTTCTGGCTGAAACCAAGTTCGCTCAAAATTTCGTCAGTGTGCTCACCTTTGCTCGGTGCATGTCGATGCAAGCCGGTGGGAGTTCCACGAAACCTGACTGGTGATTTGACGGTTCTTATGGGCCCGGCGGCAGGGTGGACTTCGCTGACGATGATGTCGTTGTGAAGCACTTGAGGGTCATCAAAGATCTCCTGCCGGGAGAGCACTCTGGCACAAGGAACATCGGCGTCTTCTAAAGCTGAGAGAGCATCTGCAGTCGAGAAATTCTCAAGGACCGATGCGAATTCCGATCTCTGAGCAGCAGCGTTTTGCAGTCGAGCGTCTCGAGTAGCGAATCTGGGATCCTCAGCTAGTTCGGGTTTCCCCAACGCCTCACATGCCCCTTTGTATTGTTCGAAGTTCACCCAGTTTGCCGCGATCTGGCCGTCCGCTGTGTCCCATGGCTCATACCACTCGCTGTAGGTCGGAGCTGGTTCACCTTCAGGAAGCGATTCGTTCCAAAAGACTTCTAACCACATCCAGTGAAGCATCGCGTCGAGCAAGGCAATTTCGATGTGCTGCCCCCCCGCTCCATTTGATCTTGCCACTAACGCCGCGAGTATTGCATTGGCACCAGCCATAGCAGTTTGTTTGTCGGCCACCACAGCTTTGACGTACGTGCCGTTCTGGGCTTCTGCCATTCCTGAGATCGCCTGGATGATTGGGTCATAGACGGGTCGGTCGACGTATGGACCCTCTGCGCCGAAGCCTGACACTGATAGGTAGATCAAATCCGGGTTCGCGCCAGATAAATCTGGGTAGGCAATCTTCAAACGTTCGGCCACACCCGGACGAAAATTTTGGATGAAGACGTCTGCCTCAGAGACCAGTTGCATCAGAATGTCGCGACCTACGTCGGATCTGACATCGAGATCCATGCCCCTTTTGTTTCGGTGCATATGAACCCAACATCCAGACTGGTCGCCGCTGGTAGCGCCGGTCATCCGCATCACATCGGGAGTGCCGACCTTCTCGATGAAGACCACATCAGCACCAAATTCGGCGAGCCAAGAACTTACCCACGGGCCCGCGACAGCGCTCGACACGTCAACCACTTTGATTCCAGCCAAAGGACCGCTGTTGTTATCGTTTTGCTCTTTCACAGCCTCAATCTCCAGAAATGGGATGTCTCGTAATGAAATCTATGGCAGCTTGATTCCAGCCCGCAGGGTCATGGGCGTTGACTGCATGCGAAGCTGGTAATTCGACAATCTCGACCCCAGAAATTTTCTTCACCCGAGGTAGATGGCGTTGAAAACGTTCCTCCTCGACCCCATTTGTGAACAACACCGGTGCCGTGATTTCTTCTAACGACTCGCCCAGGGGAAGCGCGTAGTTGGTCACACGAAAAGAGGCTGAAATGCCAGCGGCAGTGTGTTCGCTGAATTCGTTAGCCAATAGTTTCAGCGTTGACGCAGCGATGCGTTTCGAACGACCAGGGTTGACCCAGCTATCACGTAAACACTCCACGCCTTCCTCATCGACTTGGTCAGCGATCTTGCTCACCATGGTTCGGTTACGTTCTTGCCACTCGGTTGGCTCAGCGAACCCAGACGCTGAGTTAGTGATGATGAGTCCTGCCACTCGATCGGGGTGACTCACGGCGTAGTGCATCACTAACGCGGCTCCCATGGACTGGCCAATCAGCCACATTCGTTCGACCTGCAGTTCTTTGCGAATGTTTTCGAATTCGTCGACATAGCCGTGTGGTTCGTAGCGTTTCCGTTCCTCGGGGCTGGGAGATTTCCCATGGCCCCACAACTCAATCACTACCGGTCGGCAAACGGTCTGCAACGCGGAAATGTTGTCATTCCAATAGGACCGGCTACCCAGTGCACCGTGTACTAAAAGAGCTACTGGGCCAACTCCCTCGTGGACCACTTTATGTAAATGTTGATCGGTCACCAATAGCCATCATGCACCGAAAACAAACACCCTTGCTTTCTTTCTGTCTAGGTAACTGATCTTGGAGGAGAGCCCGCGGATCGCTCATCTGCTGAGAGTTCTTTGAGCCCAACACCTGCATGAACAACTAAGACGCCGAGCACCATAGATCCTCCGATTACCGCTCGGAGCGAGATGTCTTCACCCACCACCCATGCGGCAAAAACTGGGCTCAAAGCGGTTTCCCCTAACAACAAAAGGGCTGTTTCCGGGCTTGGTAACAGGCGCCCACCCAAAGTGACGAGAGCCATCGCGACAGGCAAAATGATCAGGCCTAGTAACAGCATTAGAACGAAATCTTTGCCCGATAGCGCGGCGTCGGTTCCGACTATCGCCAAGGTGATACACCCAAGAAATCCGCCACAAGCGGCGGTGGGGACCATGTCGAGGTGCTTGTTCACGCGGATGATCGTTAAGTTGGCGGAAAAACCGAGCGAACAACAAAGTGCGAATAGGTTCCCATCGCTCAACAACCCTTCCGAGGTTCCTCCTACAGCGATAGCGACCCCTATAAGAGCAAAAGGCATTGAAATGAGGGTCCGACGAGCCACCGTGACCCCAACAAAAACTTTGGTCCAAAGCGCGGCCCAAAACGGTGAGAGAGCCAAGATGAGTACAACGTTGGACACGGGAGCGCGGTCGACGGCGACGACAAACAAAATTGTTCCCGATCCGGACAAGACGCTGGCCACAATTCCCCAACGTCCGAGTGTCATTAACACCCCCCAAAGGCCTCTCCGATAGCGCACCGTCAGAAATATGCCGAGGGCAATACCTAACAAACCGGTGCGCCACATCGCGTTCGTCATGCTCGAAGCGTCGACGAGTCTGACGAACGTTGCGTCTGGAATAATTGCTACTACCCCGAGGGAAGTGAGGAGCAGCCCTCGACGGTGTTCAGATGCAGCCACTCTTAGGTGCGATCCGAATGGGTTGGCAATATTTCGCGACTCATCTGGTTGGTTGGGTCGTAAAAACTGCGAATGCTTGGGGTCACGGGGCGTCGACGCGTACCAATTTCTATTTCCCATGTCCCGCTATTAATCAACGCCTGATCAACGCCATTGCTGTTGGTGACGTATGCCATCGTCAAGCATCGATCTTCGGTGTGACTCCACATTCCGCCTGTAGTCCGGCCCACATAGACGCCATCACGAAATATGGGGTCATCGTGGTAGCTGATTAAGTCCGTATCTTCGATTCGGAACTGGATAAGGCGTTTAGTTCGGGGGGCGTCTTTTTGTTTTAGTAATGCCTCTCGGCCTATGAAACCGCCGGGCTTGTCCCATGCGACGGCAAAGCCGAGTCCTGCTTCCAGAGGCGTATCTTCATCAGAAATGTCGTGACCCCAGTGGCGGTAACCCGATTCAAGACGCAGAGAATTCATTGCGTGAAATCCAGCGTGGCGAAGACCAAAAGAGCGACCCGCTTCGACGATCGACAAATAGAGCTTTTCAGCGGAATCGGCTGGCACGTACAGTTCCCATCCCAGTTCGCCGACATAACTCATGCGCAACGCTCTGCAACGTGTTCCCCCGACCTCAATCTCCCGCATGCTGCCAAAAGGACAATGTTCGTTGGATAGATCGGCATCGGAAATGCTTTCAAGCAGATGGCGAGATGACGGACCCATGACGCCCAGGACACTCCACTGCTCTGTGATATCTGAAATCTCGACATCGCGTTGACGGCTGGCACGGCGCAACCATGCCCAGTCGCGGGTTTGAGACGCGGCGCTAGTGATCAC
>PBOM01000092.1 GCA_002724355.1 Actinomycetota bacterium
ATCTATGGACACGTCACCGACATGGGCGATAAGGCATCTGTAGAACAATTTCTTTCAGAGGTCAGCACTAGGGGAGCAGTGTCGATCTTGGTGAACAACGTCGGAGCTTCCCCTTCGCGAAATTTTCAGTACATGAGCGATGAAGATTGGACCGAGCTCCATGAACTCAACTTGATGTCTGCAGTGAGATGTAGCCGACACTTTCTAGCTGGCATGCGCGAGCAGCAGTGGGGTCGAATCATCATGATCGCAAGCGGCGCCGCAAAATACCCAGGTGCGGCGCTTGTGGACTATGCCGCGACCAAAGCTGCGATGGTCGCCACCGGCAAAGCCCTCGCTGGCAAATACGGGAGAGATGGTGTGCTCGTAAATTCGGTGCTTCCGGGTTTAATCCACACAGCAATGTGGGATCGAGCGGCGGGCGAAGTTGCCGACGCCAGTGGCACTACTGCTGAGGAAGTTCTTGCTAATAACTCAAAAAGTGTCCCCGTTGGGCGATATGGAACCGCCGAAGAGGTAGCCAACGTGATCGGATTTCTCTGCTCCGACGCAGCTTCGTATGTTAACGGTGCAGCTATAGACGTCGATGGTGGTCAAGGCACCCACGTTTGACCACTGAATAGGTTTGTGTTCTAGAAGCCGTCTGGCCTTTGGAAGCCCCCAAGAGCCTCTTGTAGGAACCGGCCAGCCGCCAACGTAGTGCGGTCTTCCAGAAATGGCCCAGCTATCTGAACACCAACGGGCTTGGAGTCAATCTGACCAATAGGAACGACGGTGGATGGAAGCCAGGAAACCCCAGTGAGTCCTACCCACTTGAGTTGATCTGTGTAAGGGCGTTGTTGCTCATCCACTTGGACTGTCCGACCCGTAAAAGGCCTGGAATGGTCGTGTCGAATAGCCTCAGTCAAGGTCACCGGCATTAATACGACATCAAACGACTCGAAAAACTCTCGCCACCTGTTCCTTTGTTGCATGCGTCGCTCTTGCCAACTCAACCACTCACGATGACGCAGCGATGCGTACGCAATTCCCAACTCCCCTTGAGGTTCTTCCTTGCTAGCAGCGTGTTCTTCAATCTCAGACAACGTCCATGTAGCAGCTTCGGCGGCTGACAGGAGATGGTTGTAAGTGTCGACCGCTTTCTCAAAGGTAAAACTCGGTCGAGCTTCGTGGTCAACGAGAGCACCAGCATCTTCGAACGCTGTCGCTGCGCCCATCAAGAGATTCCTGTAGGCCTGACTAATAGGGGCCGTGTCTTCGTCGACCCAAACGGCGACACGAAAATCCTTGACCTGCTTATGGCGAGGCGGAGGCAATGTAAGGGAATAAGCGATTTGGTTCCATGCATCGGGGCCCGCTAGTAGATCAAGTGCCATTTCAAGATCGTCTACATCGCGCGCCATTGGCCCCGCCACAGCGATATCGGCCTGACTCAGAGTCCCAGGCATACCCGGTATCTGACCGAGCGCTGAGACAACTCCATAACTTGGCTTGTGTCCACATACTCCCGACCAGTGGCACGGGGTGCGAATTGAACCACCAATATCTGACCCTAACTCCAGTGGGGTGTACCCGGCTGCTAGCGCTGCGCTAGAACCGCCAGACGAACCCCCAGGTGTGCATTCGATGTCGTATGGGTTAGCGGTAGTGCCGTAGACCTTGTTGTAGGACTGAAGGTCGCCCGCCCAAATAGGGAGATTGGTTTTCCCGTAAACGATCGCGCCCGCAGCTTTGTATCGAGCGACGGGATCAGCGTCTTTGTCTGGCACGAACTCTGCTAGTTCTGGTGCGCCCGACGTGGTGGTCAGGCCCTCTGTTTGGAAACTGTCCTTAATGGTGATCGGCACTCCGTGAAGCGGCCCTAGCTCGTCGCCCCTAGCTACGGCACCATCAGCTTCATCTGCTGCCATTAACGCCCGTTCGGCATCCAACGCGACTACCGCGTTGATGGGACCATCAAGACGCTCGACTCGACTCAATGCCGCCTCTAGTAACTCGCGGCTTGATACTTCTTTTGCGGCAATTGACGCTGCTGTCTCTAATGCGGTGCTGTAACTGTGATCGCTCATTGCGTGCTCCACCATTCGTCTACGAACGGTTCTACGTTAATGGGTTATGCCCACCAGCAGCCCAGAAAATCCCGAATGTCAATGCGAGAGAAACTGGGTCTGGTTTTTTGCCATGAAATAGTGAATGATCTTGTGATCAATAAGGGGGGCAAATTGATGTTGGAGCCGTACCGCGTTCTGGATCTGACCGACGAACGAGGCCAACTGGCGGGCATGATGCTCGCTGACCTCGGGGCGGAGGTCATTCTCGTGGAACCATCTGAAGGGTCGCGATCTCGCGCAGTGGGCCCATTCGTTGAGGGGCGAGAAGGTGACCCTGAGGCCTCGTTACGTTTCTGGTCCTACAACCGTGGTAAACGAAGCGTTGCTTTGGACTTGGATACAGAGGACGGCCAGTCTCGCTTAAAAGCCCTGGTAGAAGGTGCAGATGTCGTCATCGAATCCTCCGACGTGGGAGAAATGGCTCGACGCGGGCTTAGCTACGAAGACCTATCAGCGCTCAACCCGCAAATAATCTTCACCTCGATTTCCCCATATGGCCAAACTGGCCCCAAGTCATCATGGAGCGCCACCGACCTCACAGTAGGGGCGGCTTCTATGGTCAATACGTTGGTCGGTGATAACGATCGCGCTCCCTTACGGGTGCCCTTGGATCAGGCATGGATGCACGCCTCGGCGGAGGCTGCGGTGGCCACTCTTATAGCGCTTCATGAACGAGTTCGTTCGGGCGTGGGACAACACTTGGACGTCAGTGCGCAACAGGCATTTAATGCAGCGACGATGTCGTTATCTCTATGTCACCTTTATAACGCACAAGAGTCACAGCGCTTTAGTGGAGGTGCCACCCTAGGCCCGTTTAGCGTCAGGCTCAGGGCTCCCGCGCTTGATGGCTATGTATCGCCGACCATCTTGTTTGGTGAGGGGATCGGTCCTTTCGGTAAGCGCCTTTTCGAGTGGATACATGAAGAAGGCATGTGTGAGGACAGCGACCTAGAGATCGATTGGATCGACTTTGTTGAGGGCGTGATGACGGGGCGTATAGGCCTAGGGGAGTACGACAGGATTCAGAGCGTCGTAGCGGCGTTTACGGCGGGGAAGACTAAGCAGGAACTTCTTCAAGCCACTCTAGATAAGCGTCTCCTTATTGTTCCGATTTCGACCGTGCAAGACGTGGTCGAAGAAGAACAGTATGCCGCTCGGGAGTTTTGGTCTGACATTGAGCATGATGACGGGATGGTTGTCAGATACCCGGGTGCATTTGCGAAACTCGGCGCGACCCCCCTTAAAGTTGACACGCCGCCGCCTCGGATTGGACAGCACAACGATCAGATTCTTGGAGTTTCGCGGGAGTTAGTGCCACAGGTCAGCACCAGCCCAAGTGACGGAACAGAGCTACCTCTTTCAGACGTAAAAATTCTGGATTTGATGTGGGTCATGGCTGGACCCGCATCCACTCGCGTTCTTACTGATTGGGGAGCGACGGTCATTCGAGTTGAATCATCAAACAAGGTAGAGACCGCTCGAACGATTCAGCCGTTCTTAAATGACGAAGGTGGTGCCGACAACAGCGGCCTGTATCAAAACATGAATGCGGGAAAGACAGGGCTCACCCTGGATATGTCAAAGCCGGAGAGTAAAGAAGTGATTTTGGATCTGGTGCGCTGGGCGGACGTGGTGTGCGAATCCTTCTCCCCGCGAGCGATGGCTTCTTGGGGCTTGAGCTACGACGATCTACGTCAAGTGAACCCCGGGATCATCATGGCAAGCAGCTGTCTGTTCGGGCAGAGCGGGCCGCTGTCGGCTTTGGCTGGATTTGGGACTATGGGCGCTGCCATGTCGGGCTTTTACGCCATGACCAGTTGGCCTGACCGGGATCCAGCAGGGGTCTTTGGTGCGTACACCGATTACGTTGCCCCGAAGTTTTTGAGTTCAGCAATTCTCGCTGCTTTAGATCACCGGCGACGAACCGGCGAGGGTCAATACATCGATCTAGCTCAAGCAGAGGCGTCAATGAACTTCCTGACCCCGGCGATCTTGGACTATGTCATCAATGGTTCACTTCCCGAAAAGATCGGCAACTCACATCCTGTTATGGCGCCACACGGAACTTTCCCAAGCGAGGGAGACGATCGCTGGATTGCTGTCGCCTGTGAGACAGACGAACAGTGGAGAAGCCTTTGTGGTGTCATCGGATTGAGTGACGATTTCGCTGCTTTAGGTCTGGCGGATCGCCGCAATCGCGCTGAAGAGATAAACCAAGTCATTGCTGATTGGTCGACTGGTCTTTCAGGGGTCGAAGCTCAAGAGCTCCTCCAAACTGCGGGAGTTCCGGCACATCAACTGCAAAATTCAAAGGATTTAGCGGAAGACCCTCAACTGCAATTTCGTCGACACTTCCGTGAAGTGGCGAGTGCAACTAATGGAACGATGTTCGTTGAAGGTACTCGATTTCAAATGTCTCGAAGTGTTGACGAGATAACACGAAGTGGGCCCACATACGGCCAAGACACCTTTCAGGTGCTGGAAGAGATACTGGGATATGACGCGGATCGGATCGCAGAGCTAGCTGTCGCAGGAGTTCTCGAATAACTAGCTCTAGTTTTAGGGCGGAGTCTCTGCAGCTGCCTGCCCCGTCATTTTTCGGTAGTTCCGGTCAATGAACCAGCGTTGGTAGTCGCCGTAGGTAGTTGGCTCATAACGGCTAGGAGTCTCAGGTGACACTGTCGTCGGAACTGGCTCAACTACCGCGTCGTCTCGGGCGCCATAGAAGAATGGCACCGCGTAGCGGTCAACCTCAGAAAGATTGCTTGCTCTGTGGGCGGTAGAAAGATATTTGCCGTTAGTCCAACGCTTCAACATGTCGCCGCTATTTACGATGAACGAGCAAGGCACCACTGGAGGTTGCACCCAGTCATAGCCAGCTGGACGAACCTCCAAGCCGGGAACGTCGTTGACAGGTAAGAACGTGAAAATTGAGCTGTCTGTATGAGGGGCTAATCCCCATTCGTTGTCGCTGTATTCCATGACCGGATAGTGAGACATCCGCAGCGTCACGCTGGGCTCGTCAAAGTCCTTAGCAAAGAAGTCAGGCTCCAGATCAAGCGAAAGAGCTAAAAGCGGTAAGAGAGAGTCCGCTAGTGCCTGCATGGCCTGAATATAAGTAGCAGTCAGTTCTTTGAAACCTTGAAGCTCCGGATATTGGTTCGCTTCCCGGTAACCGCCTTCATGAATGAAAAACGCCTCGTTCTGGTTGGGTTTACGTACCTCTCCAGCTATTTCGCTCGCGTAGGACGTACCTGCTCCCATTCCCAGATAACCACCGTGAGTACGGTCCATTGTGATGTTGTCTTTTTGCTCTTGGGGTAAGGAATGCAGTGTTTGCGTTGCTTCATAAATCTCTTCAACCAATTCCCAAGGGACACCGTGGTTGATAATCGAAAAGAATCCGATGTCTTGGAGAGCTTGTTTCAGTTCGGCCGCGAGAGTCGCAACGCCGGCCTCATCGCCATCGAGTAGAGGCTGTAGATCAAGAACTGGAATTATCGAAGCGGAAGTCATTTTTGTTGACATAAGCCCCCCTAAGACACTCACACAAGATTAGGGCAACGAGTACCGAAGGATCTTCGCGTTCTGGGTCAAGCGGGATCGATGGTCACTTCTCGTTGAGCGAACCTCCAGCCATCTGCCGTTCGGACCAGACGGTCTCGATAGATGCCGGTCGCTCTGAACAACGCAGAGTCGCCTTGGCCAGCGCTGTACGCGTTTAGGTAGCACTGCATAGTCGCGGCATCACCATCTCCCTCAATCAGGAGATTCCAATTCCAATGTCGAGCACGGCCTTGATTGATGGAGAAGTGTGTTTCGGCGTAAGCGCGCAGAGCGTCTTGGCCTTGGTGGGTTCCTCCGAGAGGAGCGCCGTCAGGAAGACCGACACAACTAAAGGTTCCATCGGGTGTGAAGGTATTCACCCAACTGTCCACGTCGCCTAAATCCACGGCAAAGTTGTATCGCGCTAGTAGCTGGCGAATTTCTTCATAGTCACTTGGTTCTAAAGACATCGTTGAACCTCCATTTCAGTTCTACGTTAGGGGCTGTGGCCCAGCACGTCATCTGGCCGCAAGTTCGTGCAGATCAGCTGAAATTTCACCGACCTGTATTCGTAGCCGTTTAAGGACACTTGTACCGTCTTTCGCGGCTTTCCACTCGCGGCGCTTCATGCGTTCCAATCGATCGCAAATGGACCCAATCACTTTCTCAACGTCGGTTTGGTCGAAGTTGACTGCTAGAGGGTCGCCTAGATAAATGGCGGTGTCTTGCAGACGGGACCGAAGTAGGTCGAGGAGAGGTCGGTTATCTTCTCCGGTTGATCGAGGGATTCGCGGCAGAAGAGTTCGAAAGAAGTACTCAATATCCGCCGGTGTGAGTCGGGCTAGTTCGAGTCCTTCAATGTGCTCTGATCGAGTCATCGGCTGCCTTTAGCGGTACTCAACGTACAAGCTCCGCGATTTGATTCGCCGCTGCGATCCCTGAGTTAAACGCACCTTCAACTTTGGGGCCGTTGAACGCTTCTCCGGCGACAACCAGTGGGGGCTTGTGCCCCCAAGTCACTGACGACTCAGGAACTACATCTACGGGTCCGGCGAACCGCCACCTGGTAATCGACGACGCAGTGACGTCAGCGGCTTCGACCCAACGGCTGAGTTTGTCATTCGCGAAGCCGATAACCGTCTCATCAGGCTCATCCCACAGGTCCAAGCTCGCCTCGTTTGAGAGGTGAATCGTCAGAGATGGAATTGAACTGACTCCCTTTTCGTTGTTGTCGGTGATGAACGCTAAATCTTTATCGTCGAGAAGTTGTATGCCCCCGCCAACAGGCATCCCTTTCGGTGAACTTTCCAACACCAGTAACACAGCGATCGTTCGTTTGTACTGCACAGCCTGGAGTTGAGTCTTAATGGTCGAGGGAGGCTCCATACCGGAGCTTTGAGCAAGTGAGAGGCTGACCGGAACCGGGGGAGTCAAAATGATTCCCGAAGCGGAAAGTTCACCCAGATCGCGTATAGCAGAACCCAAATGCAGTCGTGCCTGAGACTTATCTAACAGCCATGCCGCCAGGGCAGTCATGTCCGGAACGCCTCGCCATCGTTCGAATCCATCGGGATTGTCGCCGAAGCCACGCGTCCATACCTGAGTCGCGCCCTCAGTTTCAGCGGCTTGGACCAACGAACGAAACTTATCTCCTCGCGTGGTAAAGAACTGTGCGCCGTGATCGAATAACGCCCCAGCGACCTCGCACCGAGCCATTCGCCCCCCGACCAGGGCCTCGGCTTCGTGAACCTCAGCAACTATTCCCAACTCGCTTAGTCGATAGGCAGCTGCAGCCCCGGTGATGCCACCCCCAATGATCGCGACACCAGTTGACAAATTCGACATGACTTGAACTTACTCCGGCGCAGACGAAAGTTCGTTGGTACGGTGCAACTCACCGGCAATCCGAAAGGACCGCGATGAGAGCATGGCGTTTGAATGAACTAGGTGACCCGTGGGACGTTCTTTCCCTTGACGAAGTCGAGTCCCCGTCGCCAGGTCCAGGAGAAGCACGAGTTTCAGTGTCCGCGAGCGACCTTAACTTCGCCGACATTCTCCAATGTCAAGGCCAATACCAAGTCAGACTCGACCCCCCATTTACGCCGGGGATGAGCGTCGCCGGCACAGTGGTTGAGGTAGGACCAGAGTGCGACCTCCAAATCGGTGACCGCGTCTTAGGCATGACAACTTCGGGCTGGGGTGGCTATGCCGAAGAAGCGTTAGTTCGAGGCCACGAGATGCGAATAGTTCCAGACAATGTCTCGCTGCCGGCGGCGGCAGCAATGAACGTGATCTATGGAACTGGATGGACGGCGTTGCATCGAAGGGGACAGATGCAACCAGGTGAAACAGTGCTGGTTCTAGCGGCGGCCGGAGGGGTTGGCTCCGCTGCAGTTCAAATGGCAAAAGCTCATGGATGCACCGTCATCGCCGCCGCAGGTGGAAGCGAGAAAGTTGATGTTTGCCGTTCACTTGGCGCAGATGTGGTCGTTGATTACAACTCAGAAGATCTATACGAGAAAGTAATGGAAGCAACATCTGGTGCAGGCTGTGACCTCATTTATGATCCGGTCGGCGGCGAATACTTTGACGTTGCGCGACGGCTCGTGGCTTGGGAAGGGCGGCTGCTAGTCGTCGGGTTCGCGAGCGGCGACATTCCAAGCGCACCAGCAAACCACGTCCTAGTAAAGAACTACTCAGTAGTGGGTGTTCACATGGGCGGATACAAGGGCCGCATGGATGAGGTACTCGACGAGTGTTATGAAGAGCTTTGGGACCTAGTCGCCACCGGCGCGCTCGACCCCCTCGTAAGCAAAGAGTTGTCTCTGGATGATTTGATGGAAGGTCTAATTGATCTCTCTACCCGGAAAACAACCGGTCGAGTCATGCTACGACCAGACATGTAGCGACTGCTTTACTTACCTCAGTTCGCAGCAGGCGACACCCGGATCTCTCCCACAGAGGTCCCAGCCCAGTTTTTAAGAGTCTGTGGCGCCGCGAACTCGACACAGCCCAAACGATCGAGCAGCCATTCAGCCGCAACCTCAGCGGCTCTTGCTTGACCATCCCGGACTTTTAACGCGAACGCAAAACCTTCACGCAGATCCACTCCGCAAAACACCCCTTCGGCACCGGTTTTCACTGCGGCGTCACCAGACGCAGCCTCCATCAAACGGGTGCACGCACGATCCGTGCCGGCGACAAGGAACGGCTCATCGACCATCGCCTGCAAAAGACGTTGTCCAGAACCGCGCGCCCGAAGCTGTGACCAACCGCCCGCCAAATGACTTAGAGGAATGGACCAGACCGGAACCCCGCAGCCATCCACACCAGGAACTTCGTCACTTAAATCGATACGACAGAAATCTTCAATCGCGGGGGTAACAAACCTTTTCATCACCGGGTGATCAGGAGCGATATACCCAGATACGTCTAAATCGAAATGTTTTGACAGACACACGAACCCAGTGTGTTTACCCGAACAATTGTTGTGTCGACTGTCAGGCTGAATCCCTGAAAGCATCAAGTCTCGGGCAGCCTGAGGGTTAGCGGGAACGTGAGCGCCACACTCAAGCACATTATGAGAGAAACCCAACTTTTCTAGCCAGCGATCCACCACTTCGACATGACCCGCCTCCCCGTTATGACTTGAACACGCCACTGCCAGCTGCTGCGCGGTCAAACTCTCCGAATCGGCTACACCTTCGGTAATCAGGGGGGTGGCTTGGATCGGTTTCAGAGCAGAACGCGGCAATGTCGGGCGACTCGACTCGCCCCACCCTTCAACCAAATTGCCAGTGTTATCAACCAGAGCGACATCCACCAGATGCACACTTTCAATGGATGCGCCTCGAGTGACCTCAACAACGAGTGGATTATTCACATCAACAGTCTTTCAGAGCACAGACACTGTGGTGCTGCAACAATTACAAAGGTCGAAAGGTAGCTGATGGGAACACTTGAGGGACGTTTGGCGTTAGTCACAGGGGCGAGCCGAGGGATTGGCGAACATTGTGCCCGGTCGCTCGCAGAACAAGGCGCGCGGGTCGCTTTAGCGGCGAGATCACAAGAAGACCTCAATAGGGTCGCCCAGGATCTTCCCAACGACCCGGTCACTATCGTCGCGGACTTAGCTGTTCAGGGGGCGGGAGCTGAGCTTGCTAACACCGCAGTCGAGGCCCTTGGAGGAATCGACATTCTTGTGAATAACGCAGGAGTGAGCGAAATTAAAGGGCAAGACGAGATGGTGATGAGATTGAACTACAACGCGCCACTTGAAACGACTAAAGCTTTGGTGCGACAAATGGCCGAGCGGGGCAATGGGTCGGTTATCCATATGTCCTCTGTAGCGGGCGCAACCGGAGTAGCCGAACTACCCACCTACGGTGCAACAAAGGCGGCTCTTGACTCCCTGACGCGAAGCCAAGCCGCACAGTTTGGGAAATACGGAGTGAGAGTGAACGCCGTAGCGCCGGGACTCATCATCACTGAAATGTGGGAAGAAGGCAGAAAGACACCCGGTTTAGCTGACGGGCTTGCCGACCACATCGCGTTAGGACGATGGGGCGAACCAGACGAAATAGGATCAGTGGTCGCTTTTTTGGCGGGTGACGCAGCGGCGTACATCACCGGACAAACAATCGTTGTTGATGGAGGGTTCC
>PBOM01000093.1 GCA_002724355.1 Actinomycetota bacterium
TGCTACTGCCCGAACAAGACCCAATAGTGATCGCTGTTGGACTAGGCGGACAAGAAATCACCGAGCCCTCGGTGCGAAGCGCAGCGGCATCGTTGTGGAGAGCCTCTAAGCACCTTGATTCCATCACCTCGCTGTTACCGCTAACAACCGCAACCGAAATTGGCGCAGAAGTCGCACTCCAAGCCACCGTCGAAGGAATGCTTCTCGCTTCGTACCGATACGACGAGCTAAAAGGAAGTCCCGAAGAACGTTCTTCACTCCAACAAGTAACGCTCGTTGTCCCAGACGGCGTTGACAGCGCCGCCGCTCTCTCAAGAGCAGAAGCGGTAGCCAACGCCATTGCTCTCACACGGGACCTAGTGAACCGCCCCGGTGGATCACTCTCGGCAGTCCAATTAGCCGACGAAGCCGTCAATGTCGCCGAACAATCTGGCCTAGAAGTTGAAGTATGGGACCGCGAACGCCTAATTGAGGAACGATGCGGCGGAATGCTCGGCGTCAATGCCGGATCCACCGAAGAGCCACGAATGGTGCGACTCACATGGCGACCCAACGGCGAAAGTCGCGGGACTATCCACTTCGTAGGCAAGGGCATCACCTTCGACACAGGAGGACTGAACCTCAAACCATTCGAGGGAATGAAAGAAATGAAAATCGACATGGGAGGAGCAGCGGCGGTGATCGGAGCCATGGCCGCCGTAGCAGCACACAACCCCGACCTAACGGTCATAGGAACCTGCTGCTGCACCGATAACCAACCCAGCCCCACCGCCACCAAACCAGGAGACGTCCTCAACATCCGCAATGGCAAAACCGTAGAAGTTCTCAATACCGACGCCGAAGGTCGACTGGTATTAGCCGACGGGCTATCAATAGCAGCAGAGGAAACCCCCGACCTCATAGTCGACCTAGCAACCCTCACAGGAGCTTGCCTCGTGGCATTAGGTTCGCAGTATGCGGGCCTTATGGGTAACAACGAAGACGCGATTGCAAGAGTAGAAGCGGCCGCAAATAAAGCAGGTGAGCGACTTTGGCACCTGCCCCTACCCAACGAATACCGAAAACAATTGGATTCCGATGTCGCCGATCTACGAAACATTGGATCCGGGAGGTTTGGCGGCACCCTGGTAGCCGGTCTTTTCCTCCAAGAATTCGTAGACGAAACACCCTGGGTCCACCTAGACATCGCTGGCCCAGTAACAACCGAAGAACAGGAAGCAGAGTTTCCCAAGGGAGCAACAGGTTTCGGCGTCCGAACCCTGCTCGAAATTGTCAATAATTGGTGAGAAACAACTAACTCCAGAACCCAGACCGCCAAATCGACCCGCACCAACAATTCCCACCCAAAGACACCGGATAACAACATGCCACCAGAGCTCTCACAAGACCCAAATGTTCGACTCCTCACCCAATGGATCGACGAAAGCGAACGAATCACGGTGCTAACCGGAGCCGGAATTTCAACTGACTCAGGTATCCCCGATTTTCGTGGACCCAACGGCGTATGGACGAAAAACCCCAAAGCGGAAAAAGCCTCAAATATCCAGAACTTCATCTCGGACCCCGAGGTCAGAAAAGCTTCATGGAGAGACCGCCTTGACAACAGAGCCTGGTCCGCTGACCCAAACGACGGACACCGAGCGCTCGTCCAACTAGAAAAACGAAACAAGCTCGTAGCGTTATTGACCCAAAACGTTGATGGACTCCACCACGCAGCAGGCTCATCAGCGACAAAAGTTGTCGAAGTACACGGAACCATCCGAGAAGTTGCATGCCTCGAATGCGACTACCGCGACGACATGCAAATAGCGCTCGACCGAGTCCGCCAAGGCGAAGAGGACCTGGACTGCCCCGAATGCGGCGGAATACTCAAGAGCGCCACAATCTCATTCGGCCAATCGCTAGTCCAAAAAGATCTCCTCAAAGCAGAGGCCGCAGCCCAAAATTGCGATCTCATGATTGCCATCGGAACCACATTGGCCGTCTACCCCATAGCAGCAGTAGTTCCATCAGCCCAACGAGTCGGCGCAAAAATAGCGATCATTAACGCCGAACCCACCGAAATGGATCACTTAGCGGACCTAGTCATCCGAGAGTCCATAAGTGAAGTGCTCCCAATCGCCGTCGGAGGTGCATCAAACCTCCCAGAAGAAGACAACAACGGAGACGGACAAACCCCCAAGTAACCGTCAAGACGACAACCAGTAGAATCAATACAAGCAACCGTCAATGTCGAACCTTGAAGAGAACAGCGATGACCAGCTACGGAGACTTACTCGCGGCCACGAGACAACACATACGCGAAGTGAGCACTAACGAATCTGCCCAACTAGTCGACGACAGTTGCACAATCCTCGACGTCCGCGAACCCGAAGAGTTCGAACAAGGGTCCTTACCCGACGCAACCCACATCCCGCGAGGTCACCTGGAAAGCCAAATAGAGCAACGAATCCCTGACCGCGACACCACAATATTGGTCTACTGCGCAGCAGGATCTCGATCAGTCTTCGCAGCCAAAACTCTCGCCGATCTCGGCTACACGCACGTCGTTTCAATGGAGGGTGGCTTCACAAAATGGAAGTCAGAGGGACGCGAATGGTCGATGCCCGAATCCCTCACGCGACACCAACGAAACCGATACCAACGCCACCTGTCGCTTCCAGAGGTAGGAGAAGAAGGACAAAACCAGCTACTCGACGCCAAGGTTTTGATACTGGGAGCAGGCGGCTTAGGTTCACCCGCCGCCATGTACCTCGCAGCGGCTGGCATTGGAACACTCGGAGTCGTGGACATGGATGTTGTCGACGAATCCAACCTTCAACGCCAAGTCATCCACAACACAGCACGCGTTGGGCAATCCAAAGTGGAGTCGGCGAAGCAAACAATCACCGGTCTCAACCCAGACATCCAGATTGAGACCTACGACACTCGCCTCAACGCTGACAATGTTCTCGATCTACTCGAAGGCTGGGAGGTAGTTGTAGACGGAGCCGACAATTTCCCAAGCCGATATCTCCTCAATGACGCATCGGTGAAACTCGGAATCCCCGTAATCCACGGCTCAATATTCCGATTCGAAGGTCAAGTCACAGTTTTCGACCCACTAAAGGGACCGACCTACAGAGACTATGTGCCTGTGCCACCTCCACCCGAACTAGCGCCATCATGCGCTGAGGCAGGCGTACTCGGCGTCCTTCCCGGAGTCATCGGGAGCCTACAAGCACTCGAAACCATCAAACTTGTGCTCCAACTAGGCGATTCTCTCATCGGACGACTCTTAGCCTTCGACGCCTTGGACATGACATTTCGCGAGTACAAAATTCATCGCGACCCCAAAAACCAAGTCACCCACGACAATCGAGACCGCATCAACATCACCGAATACGACCAATACTGCTCACCGTCAGTCAACTGAGTCGCTGCACCCCAACAACAGGCCTGCAAAGGCTCATTCAAAGCTTCGCTCTACACTTCTCACATGGCAAACAAACGTGTGGTGGTCATAGGTGGCGGCCCCGCAGGACACGACGCAGCAACATATGCAGCGCGTTTTGGCGCCGAGGTAACCCTCATCGAGCGCGACATCGTTGGAGGAGCAGCGCACCTCCGAGACTGCGTCCCATCAAAGTCCATGATCGCCACCGGAGGAGCACTCTCGTTTGCCCGTCGACTAGATGGCATGGGACTGGCAAATGTAGAAACGGGAGTTGACGCTGAACACCTTCGCGCCCGCATCCAAGGCATAGAACAACGCCTCGAGCAATCCGTTACACAACTATTGACCAGTCAAGGAGTAACGATTCACCGCGGAACTGGGAGACTCTTAGGCCCAAATGAAGTATGCGTAGACACCCCCAACGGTGTCGTCGAGCTGACAGCTGACGCGATCGTTCTCGCCACCGGAAGTAGACCGCGTATCCCAGAATGGGCGCCAATCGACCATGAACGTGTCCTCACCACACGCGACGCGTACCCACCCGAGCAGATACCAGAACACCTCGTCGTCGTAGGCTCAGGTGTTACCGGCGTTGAGTTCGTGCACATGTTCGCGTCACTCGGGTCCGAAGTCACCCTCATCGTTAGTCGCCAACAAGTACTTCCCCAAAAAGACCCCGAAGCTGCAGCACTACTTGAACACAACTTTCTTGATAGGGGAGTCCAGTTACTCAAAGGCGCACGAGCAACCGAAATCCTACGAAAAGGACAATCAGTAACTGTCCACTGCTCAGACGGACGAATCGCACAAGGAAGTCACGCCCTCCTCGCCATCGGCTCCGACCCAAACAGCCAAGGCCTCGGCCTAGAAAACACTGACATAGCAATAGACGATGACGGCTACATCCAAGTCGACCACAACCTCAGATCATCAGTACCCACCATTTATGCAGCAGGGGACCTATCAGGCAAACTCCCGCTCTCCTCGGTAGCGGCAATGCAAGGGCGAAAAATAGCAGAACACATAATGGGCCTTCACGAAGGACGAGAACACCGTCACCTCGACTACGACAAAGCAGCCTCCGCCATTTTCACTGAACCAGAAATCGCTGATGTCGGGCTAGCTGAAGCTGAAGCTTTTGCCACAGGACGCAAAATCCGAGTTACAAAAGTCCCCTTTTCGTCCAACGCCAAAGCACTTATCAACAACGACCCCCTCGGCTTCGTGAAGATCGTTTCAGACCCCAATACCGGACACGTATTGGGCGGCTCAATCGTCGGACAACACGCAGCCGAACTGATCTCAGTTGTCGCATTAGCGGTCAGCGCCAACCTAAAAGTCCAAGACATCCACGAAAGCCTCTTTGTTTACCCAACTCTTAGCGAAGCCCTCTCGGAGGCAGCAGAGTGAGCAGCCAGCAGCAGGTGCTCATCACGGGAGGACAAGGGCAACTAGCAACTGATCTAATTCAAGTCTTCAACAGCAGTGACACAGTCGCTCTCAGCCACCAACAACTCGACATCACCCAACGATCCGATGTCGAAGCTGCTCTGCGCCATTACAAGCCAGATGTGGTGATTAACGCAGCAGCGTTCACCGACGTGGACAAATGTGAAGATCAGCCAGTTCAGGCAAGATTGGTCAACTCACTAGGACCCGAAAACCTCATTGCAGTGGCGAACAAGATAGATGCCCGAGTACTACAAATCTCCACTGACTATGTCTTTGATGGGACGCTCGGACGACCCTATATCGAATCAGACGATACGAACCCGCAATCAATCTACGGACAAACCAAGCTCCAAGGCGAACAAGCAATGCGCGACCGTGACCTCATCGTCCGCACCTCCTGGCTATGTGGCTCACACGGCTCAAACATCCTAAAAACGATCGTCGCATTAGCCCAAACCGATAAGCCGATGAGGTTCGTCAACGACCAAACAGGTCACCCGTCATTCACGCAGGACATTGCCGTCACCATAAAACAACTAGTCGAAATCGAAGCTCAAGGAACTTTCCATGTAACCAATCAAGGCCCTGTGAGCTGGTACGAGTTTGCCTACTCGATCCTCGAGATGATGGGACGCCCAACTCATCAACTAACGCCCATAACAACAGACCAACTGGACCCACCACGGCCCGCCACTCGCCCAACCAACTCTGTTCTAAACAACCAGGCACTACTCACCGTGGGACTCACCCCGCCACCTCACTTTCGGGACACACTCCCTCTCCTTTTGAAGGAGCTATGTGACTGACCAACTAGACATAGTGGTAACCCCAACAGATGATCACCCCACCGCTCAAGTGCTCGCAATAGGAGCACTCCTAGCGCTTGAATGGGCTGCCCCATACGTCAACGTCACAATTGGCCACAACGGATTCTCACTCTGCGAACCATCACCGGACGCCGTTGGTGGACTTCTCCGACTGAGTACCGACAGAAAAGAACGACTCGAAGTTGCTGCCCGCAGCGCAACCCAAAGCGGAGAAAGAGAAATCCAAATAACCGAAAACAACGACGGCGACTGGAACTTCCCAACACAACTTGACCCGTGGACAGCGACAGGTCTCTTCCTCGCAGCGAGCACCTTTACGCCGTCCACAAGCACAGGCGCAGCGCTCGAAAAACTTCTTGACGTCTCAAACCGCGAAGACCCCCAGACGATAGAACTACTCGAACTCTCCCAGGACTGGGCTCTCAAA
>PBOM01000081.1 GCA_002724355.1 Actinomycetota bacterium
ACCACGCACTGGGAAGGCGTTATCCCAACTCTCCAACGTCGCCACGCCGACACTGACAGCGATCATTCCAGAGACCGCATTGAGGGATATATGCGAGAAGTCCCCTGCGCTACCTGTGACGGAGCGCGGTTGAATGAAGTCTCGTTAGCGGTTCGAGTCGCTGACCGCAATATTCATGAACTTTGCTCGGTCTCCATCGGGGAGGCCGCCAAGGTCATTGACGGCCTTTCGCTCAACGACAGAGACATGATCATTGCCGCGCCCATTGTTAAAGAGATTGACGCGCGCCTCAACTTCTTGTTGGACGTCGGGTTGGACTACCTGACCTTAAACAGATCTGCGGCAACCTTGGCGGGGGGTGAGGCCCAACGTATTCGTTTAGCCAGCCAAATTGGTAGCGGCTTAGAGGGTGTCCTTTATGTACTAGACGAGCCCTCGATAGGACTTCACCAGCGAGACAATCGTCGTTTAATTGAAACCCTCCAACACCTCCGCGATTTGGGTAACACGGTGTTGGTCGTGGAGCACGACCAGGAAACGATTCTTGAAGCTGATTGGGTGGTGGACATAGGTCCCGGCGCCGGGGAACACGGGGGCGAAATCATCTACAGCGGCCCGGTAAAAGGTCTCCCAGGTGCAAAGGGGTCGATTACCGGTGACTATCTGCGAGGTAGCCGAAGCATAGAAACACCCGAAAAACGCCGGGAACCGATCTCCGAGACTCTGACCGTTAAAGGAGCTCGAGAAAATAACCTTCGTTCAATTGATGTCGAGATACCGCTTGGTTGTTTCGTCGCCGTAACGGGTGTATCTGGGTCGGGCAAAAGTACCTTGATCAACGAGATCCTTCGCAAGTCGTTGATGCAACGAATCTATAAATCGAAAGAGGTTCCTGGACTACATACCTCACTTGAAGGATGGGAGGCCCTGGACAAAGTAATTGACATCGACCAGTCGCCGATCGGAAGAACACCTCGCTCAAATCCAGCGACTTACACAGGCGCCTTTGACAATATTCGAAAGCTTTTTTCGGCAACCAATGAGTCGAAAGTTCGCGGGTATTTGCCAGGGCGCTTCAGTTTCAACGTCAAGGGCGGACGATGTGAAGCCTGTTCGGGCGACGGAACCATAAAAATCGAAATGCATTTTCTTCCGGATGTGTACGTCCCATGCGAGATTTGTAAAGGGGCTCGATACAACCGCGAAACACTGGAAGTGCGTTTCAAAGGCATGACCATCGCGGATGTGTTGAATATGCCCTGTGAAGAAGCACTTGAGTTTTTCTCTGCCCAGCCACCGATTGCCCGCCACATGCAAACCCTTGTGGACGTAGGGCTCGGCTATATCCGACTGGGTCAGCCCGCTACGACATTGTCTGGTGGAGAAGCTCAACGAGTGAAACTGGCCAGCGAGCTAGCTAAAAGACCTACTGGTCACACAATCTATATTTTGGATGAACCCACGACGGGACTCCATTTCGAAGACATCCGGCGCTTACTCGCAGTTCTAAGCCGACTGGTTGACCAAGGCAATACGGTGATCGTCATCGAACATAATCTCGATGTGATTAAGACTGCCGATTGGATTATTGACATGGGTCCTGAAGGTGGAGATGGCGGTGGTCTGGTAGTTGCCAGCGGTCCGCCCGAAAATGTTGCAAAAGTGTCGGCTAGTCACACCGGCCGCTTCCTCGGTGCTGTCCTGTCAAACTGACGTTGCGTTCGCCCAATAGCATTTAGGTATGGCTCTGCGTCCCGAATCTGGTTCAGTTCCCGATCAGCCAGGTAGCTATCAATTCAAGGATGCTGGCGGACGCATTATCTATGTTGGTAAGGCCAAGAGCCTACGGAACCGGCTGAACAGCTATTTCCAAGACGCTCGAAATCTTCACCCTCGAACTCTCCAAATGTTGGAAACAGCGGCGTCGGTGGAGTGGATCGAGGTGGCAACTGAAGTAGATGCTCTCATGCTTGAGTACAGCTTGATTCAGAGGCACCAGCCGAGGTTTAACGTTCGTCTCCGCGATGATAAGTCGTATCCCTTTCTTTGCATCACTCTCCGAGATGAATGGCCACGGGCGATGGTCATGCGCGGCAAGAGAAAGAGGGGCAACAGGTACTTCGGGCCATTTGGGCATGCCCACGCGATTCGCGAAACTTTAGATCTCTTGTTGAGGACCTTTCCCATCCGCACTTGTAGCGACAACAAGTTTGCTGAGCACCAGCGACTGGGGAGACCATGTCTGTTGTTTCACATTGAACAATGTGCTGGTCCCTGCGTCGGGGAAATATCGACTGAAGACTATGAAGGCCTAGTTCGCAAGCTCATACGGTTCTTAGAGGGCGATACAGACGATGTGGTGAAAGAACTCAACGCCCGGATGCGCGAGGCAAGCAGCGCTACTGAATTTGAATTAGCAGCAAGGCTTCGTGACCGTCTATCCAGTGTTGAGAGAGCCATAGAGAAACGCCAAATCGCGGGCACCCGAAACGAAGATTTCGATGTAATTGGGCTCCACGACGACGAACTGGAAGCATCAGTGCAGGTGTTTTACGTGCGTAAGGGCCGCGTTATGGGGCAACGCGGCTCAATTGTCGACAAAGTTGAAGACATTACCCAACCAGACTTAATTGCCAGGATCATTGAAGACTTGTATCACCAAGAAAATCCGATTGGGATGCCCAAAAACGTTTTCGTTCCCTCATTACCTGACCGGCGAGGCCTCTACGAACAGTGGCTAACGAAGCAGCGGGGATCTCGGGTTGAGATACGGGTACCTATGCGCGGCGACAAGCGAGCGTTGCACGAAACCGCGACGCGAAACGCAAAAGAGACCTTCACTCGTCACAGGCTAAAGAGAGGCACTGATCACAACAGTCGAGCTCGCGCGCTACAAGAACTACAGACTCACTTGCAGCTTCCCAACGCACCCTTGCGGATTGAGTGCTACGACATGAGTCACCTCCAAGGGACTGACTACGTGGGCTCAATGGTCGTGCTTGAAGACGCCGTACCTCGCAAGAGCGAATACCGTCGCTTCAAAATCCGAGATGTTGGAGGAAATGACGATTTTGCAGCCATGGAGGAAGTGCTGTATCGGCGATTCAGAAATCTCCTCGCTGAAAGGGAGGCCCCAGGTGAAGCTCCCGGAAAGTTCGCGTATCCGCCCCAGCTGGTAGTTGTCGATGGCGGTAAAGGGCAGTTGGGTGTAGCTGTAAGAGTCTTAGAAACGCTCGGTTTAAGTGACGAAATCCCGGTCGCCGCTCTCGCTAAGCAATTTGAGGAAGTATTTGTCCCCGGACGTTCAACACCTATCGAGTTACCGCGAGGCTCGGAGGCTCTGTATCTTTTGCAACGCATTCGCGACGAAAGTCACCGTTTCGCGGTCAACTATCATCGGGTCCTTCGCAAAAAAAGAATGACGCGCAGCGTACTGGACGATATATCTGGGCTAGGAGACGTACGTCGCAAACGTTTAATAAAGGAATTCGGGGGTGTGCGAAAGGTGCAACAAGCGTCACTAGATGAGCTCCTGGCCCTAACGTGGTTACCTGATCCGGTAGCACATGCCGTGCACGACCGAACCCAGGGCAGCGCGTGATCCAAGATTCCTGGGAACAACACTCCAACTGGTGGCAGCGGGAGTTCACTCGGGGCGCGGATCCCGAATATGAGGAACAGATCCTTCCCTTATTGACGGATTTAGTGGTCGAAGGTGGCAGAGTCCTTGATGTTGGGTGCGGGGAAGGGCAGGTGGCTCGACTTCTCTCATCTAACTCAACCAAGGTCTTTGGCGTCGATCCAGCATGGAGCCAGGTCAGTGAAGCCGCACGGCGTAGCACTCGCGAGGTATATGGCCAAGCTTCCGCAACGGCGCTCCCATTTGCGGCAGAAGTATTCGACACAGCGGTGGCATGTCTTGTCTTTGAGCACATAACCGCCCTGAGGCAAGCAATCATGGAAGTCTCCCGAGTGTTGGTGCAAGGCGGAAAGTTTATTTTCTTGTTGAATCACCCACTCTTGCAAACTCCTGGAAGCGGATGGGTTGACGATCATATGTCCGACCCACCGACCCACTATTGGCGTGTCGGCCACTACCTCGTAGAACAGGAAACTGTTGAGGAAGTTCAACTCGGTGTGCACATTCCATTTGTCCATCGACCTTTGAGCGAGTACGTCAACGCTCTCTCAGAGAACGATCTTCAGCTAGAACGCATGCTTGAGCCGTCGCCGCCAGCAGGGTTTCTGGAACGCAATGCCTCCTATCGGGCAGCAGCACACATCCCGCGGCTGTTGGTGCTCATCTGCAGGAAGCGCTGATGTTCGCATTGAGGCGACCTAGGCTTTAACCATGCAGGACGGACCAAACTTTGTGGTAGTGGCCGGACTGTCTGGCGCCGGCCGTTCAACGGTAGCTGACACTCTGGAAGACTTAGGTTGGTTCGTCATCGACAACCTTCCATCCAGCTTGCTCTCATCAGCAGCGGAGCTGCTCACCGCTTCAGACCCCCGAGTCCAGCGGCTGGCCCTGGTCGCTGGATCACATCAGCACCAAGAAGACCTCTTGGACTTCTTGGCAGGTCTGAGCACGTCTTCAGCTCGAGTAAGCGTCGTTTTCTTAGATGCGCCTACAGACGTGCTTCTTCGTCGCTACGACCAAACGCGTCGACGACACCCTCTCGCAACCAACAGCGAGTCCGTTGTTGAAGCGATCCAGCGAGAACGTGAGCTTTTGGATCCGATCAAACAAAAAGCTGATCTGGTGATTGATACTGGTGACCTCATCGTGCATGAATTGAAATCACGCGTCGTTGAAGCGTTCAGCGAAGCTGGCCGAAACCAACTAATGCAGACAACAATCATGTCGTTTGGCTATAAACATGGCATCCCCACAGAAGCTGATTTAGTCATCGACTGTCGATTTTTAGCTAACCCACACTGGCTTCCAGAGCTACGGCAGCGTACAGGTTTGGATCAAGAAGTAAGGGATTATGTACTCGGAGAGTCATCGACTGTCTTGTTTCTGGAGCGGCTTATGCCACTACTTGACTTTTTGGTTCCTTCCTATGTCGAAGAAGGCAAGGCATACCTGACTATTGCCTTCGGGTGCACCGGAGGTCGTCACAGGAGTGTCGTGGTTGCCGAAGAAATAGGGCGAATTTTGACGGAGAATGGCTATACGCCTCGCACGCGCCACCGCGACCTCGAATCAAAAGAAATATAGAAGTAGACCATCAATTCGCCACAGTCTGCGACCCATGCGGTAGACATTCAGCAGCGTCTCTATTCCCTCTTAGAAAGCGAGTCCTCTATGACCGTGCGTGTTGGCATAAATGGTTTCGGTCGGA